>NZ_JAYSDK010000001.1:0-254566 GCF_041914405.1 Zoogloea sp. | reverse complement strand
AAGCCCTCGCGCAGCCGCTTCGAGAGGGCCTTGCCGTCGATGATCTGGGCGGTCACGGATTCAGTCTCCTGGAAAAAAGCGGGGCGACCCGGCATCGGATCGCCCCGGCGAAACGCCTTGCGGGGCGAGAGGGAGAAACTTGCTTGCTCAGAAGCCCTGGCCGGGGATCCAGCTGGTGCCGGCCAGCGGCACGCCGGCCATGGCGGCGGCTTCGATGGTCAGGGCCACCAGGTCTTCCGGCTCCAGGTGATGCACGTTCTGCTTGCCGCAGGCCCGGGCGATGGTGGTGAGTTCCATGTTCAGGGTCTTGAGGTAGTTCTTGAGGTGCTTGGCGCCAACTGCCGGGGTCAGGCGTTGCTCCAGGGTGGCGTCCTGGGTGGTGACGCCGACCGGGCACTTGCCGGTGTGGCAGTGGTGGCAGAAGCCGGGGGCGGTGCCCAGGGCGTTGTAGTCGGCGATGGCGTCGTGGTGGGCGCCGTTCTGGAAGTAGGTTTCGCCGTTGCAGCCGAGGGCCACCAGCACGCCCTGACCGATGGCCACCGCGTCGGCGCCCATCGCCAGCGCCTTGGCCACGTCGGCGCCGGTGCGGATGCCGCCGGAGACGATCAGCTGGACCTTGCCCTTCATGTCCAGGTCTTCGAGGGCATTGACGGCCTGGCGCACGGCGGCCAGGGTCGGGATGCCGATGTGTTCGATGAAGCAGGTCTGGGTGGCGGCGGTGCCGCCCTGCATGCCGTCCACCACCACCACGTCGGCGCCGGCATGGACGGCCAGCTTGACGTCGTTGAAGGTGCGGGTGGCGCCGACCTTCACGTAGATCGGCTTTTCCCAGTCGGTGATCTCGCGCAGTTCCTGGATCTTGATGGCCAGGTCATCCGGGCCGGTCCAGTCCGGGTGGCGGCAGGCGGAGCGCTGGTCGACGCCTTCCGGCAGGGTGCGCATCTTGGCGACGCGCGGGTTCACCTTCTGGCCCAGCAGCATACCGCCGCCGCCCGGTTTGGCGCCCTGGCCGATGACGACCTCGATGGCGTCGGCCTTGCGCACGTCGTCCGGGTTGAAGCCGTAGCGGGACGGCAGGCACTGGTACACCAGGATTTTGGAGGAGCGGCGCTCTTCCGGCGTCATGCCGCCGTCGCCGGTGGTGGTGGAGGTGCCCATCTCGGTGGCGGCGAGGCCCAGCGCTTCCTTCACGTTGGCGGACAGGGCGCCGAAGCTCATGCCGGCGACGGTGATCGGGATGTCGAGTTCGATCGGCTTCTTGGCGAAGCGGGTGCCCAGCACGGTCTTGGTCAGGCACTTCTCGCGGTAGCCCTCGAGCGGGTAGCGGGACATGGACGCGCCGAGGAAGACCAGGTCGTCGAAGTTGGGCAGCTTGCGCTTGGCGCCCATGCCGCGGATTTCATACAGGCCGTGGGCGGCGGCGTTGCGGATGTAGTCGAGGGTCTTGCGGTCGTAGCCGTAGGATTCCTCGCGGGAGAGGTTCTTGAATTGCACGGGTTTGGTTTCCATTTGGGAACTCCTCAATATTCGTCGGCTAAGTCCGTCGGCGTCGTCCTGATGGGGGGCGGAGGCGGGTTCGGCGCTCCGCCCCGGACGGGGCGCGGGATCAATATTCCTGGTTGGCGTCGGCGTTCCAGTGGTAGAGGGAACGCTTGGAGGCGATGCGCTTGAAGGCCTTCGGGTCGTGGTCGAGGCCGGCCTGGTCGAGCAGGCTGGCGACGGCGGCTAGGTCTTCGTCGGTCATCGGTTCGTACTGGGCGTCGGCGCCGAGGGACTTCACGTTGCCCTTCACGTAGAGCACCGCTTCGTACAGCGAGTCGCCGAGGGCGTCGCCGGCGTCGCCGCAGATCACCATGCGGCCGGCCTGGGCCATGAAGGCCGAGAAGCTGCCCACCGAGCCGCCGACGACGATGTTGCCGCCCTTCAGCGAGATGCCGCAGCGCAGGCCGGCATCGCCATCGATGACCAAGAGGCCGCCGTGGGCGGAGGCGCCGGCGCCGTTGGAGGCGAAGCCCTTCACGTGCACCTTGCCACTCATCATGTTCTCGGCGACGCCGGTGCCGGCGCTGCCGGTGATCGTCACGCTGGCGGCCTTGTTCATGCCGCCGGCGTAGTAGCCGGCGTGGCCGATGATCTCGACTTCCACCGGGCAGTCGAGGCCGACCGCGATGTTGTGGGCGCCGTCCGGGTTGAGCACGGTGACGTGGCGGGCCTTGCCGTCCTTGGCGTCGTTGTGCAGGAAAGTGTTGAGCTCGCGCAGGGGCTGGGTGGCGAGGTCAAAGGTCAGGCGTTCCATACGTACATCTCCTCGGGCGCGGGTTCGAAAACGGTGGCGTGCTTGATGCCGGGCAGGTGGGCCAGCGAGCGGAACTCGGAGGCGATGGCCACGTAGTCGTCGGTCTCGGCAACGACTGCCGGCTTGCAGGCGAAGGGGTCGCGGATCAGGGCCAGCTTGTCCGGCGTGCCCATCAGGAAGGTGAAGAAGCCGTCGAGCTCCTCGAAGCCCTTCTGCAGGGCGGTCTCCAGGTCGTCGCCTTCACGCAGGCGCCATTCCAGGAAGCGGCAGGCGGCCTCGGTGTCGTTGTCGGTCTCGAAGTGGATGCCGCGCGGCTCCAGCATGCGGCGAATGCCGTTGGGGTTGGACAGGGAGCCGTTATGGACCAGGCAGAAGTCCTCGCCGGCGGTGAAGGGGTGGGCACGGTCCGGCGTGACGGCGGATTCGGTGGCCATCCGGGTGTGGCCGACCAGGTGTGAGCCGGTCAGCTTGCCGAAGTCGTAGCGGGCGGCCACTTCGGCCGGGGTGCCGATGTCCTTGTAGAGGTCGATGCTGCGCCCGGTGGACAGGATGTGCAGCTTGGGATGGTGCTCGGCGATCCAGCGCTTGACGATGGCCGGGGCCACGTCGAAGGTCAGCACGGCGTGGTTGCCCTTGATCTCGATGCCGACCGGCACGCCGAGGTGGGACTTCAGTTCATGGCTGAGGCCGAGCCAGTTGAAGTCGGCGCCGTCCTCGGTGAGGCCGGAATACACGCTGATCTTGCGCTGGCTTTCGGCGAGGGGGTTGCCAAACACGGCCAGGCCGGCGGAGTCAGGGCCGCGCTCGGTCATGCCGATCAGCATCGGCACCATCAGCTCGCCGAGCTTTTCCCGCAGGGCTGGCGTCTTGACCAGCAATCCGACGATTCCACACATAGTCGTTTCTCCTTCGTTCAGTTCTTAGAAAAATTCCAGGTAGTTCTTGATTTCCCAGTCCGACACGTGGCGCATGTACTCCACCCACTCCATGTGCTTGAGGCGCAGGAACTCGCCGGCGACCGGGCCGAGGGCCTTGCACAGCACGGTGTCCTTCTCGAGGGCGAGCAGGGCTTCGTGGAGGTTCTGGGGCAGGATCTCGATGCCGGCGGCCTTCAGTTCCTCGGGGCTCAGGGCGTAGAGGTTCTGGTTCTGCGGCAGGCCCGGATCAAGCTCGCGTTCGATGCCGTCGAGGCCGGCGGCGATCACCGCGGCGGTGGCCAGGTAGGGGTTGCAGGCACCGTCCGGCAGGCGCAGCTCGAGGCGGCCGTGGGGGATGCGCACCATCGACGAGCGGTTGTTGTCGCCGTAGCTGATGTAGGCCGGGGCCCAGGTGGCGCCGGTCAGCGAACGGCCGACGACGAGGCGCTTGTAGCTGTTGACCGTCGGCGCGCAGATGGCGGCCAGGGCCGGGGCGTGGGCCAGGATGCCGGCGAGGAACTGGTAGGCCAGCTTGGACAGGCCGAGGCCGTGTTTGTCCGTCTTGTCGGCGAACAGGTTGGTCTTGCCGTCGCCGAGGGACATGTGGATGTGCATGCCGTTGCCGGGTCGGTTGGCGAAGGGCTTGGGCATGAAGGAGCAGATCATGCCCAGGTCGTTGGCGATCTCCGAGGCGGCCATCTTGAACAGCAGGTAATGGTCGGCGGAGGTCAGGCAGTCGGCGTAGGTGTAGTTGATCTCGAACTGGCCGTTGGCGTCCTCGTGGTCGATCTGATAGACGTCCACATCCACCGCGCGCAGGCTGTCGGTGAGGGTTTCGAGGAACTGGCGGTTGCGCGACAGGCCCTTGTAGTCGTAGCAGGGCTTGGGCAGCGTGTCGGTCGGGTCAGTCGGGATGATGTTGCCGGCTTCATCCTTCTTGAGCAGGGAGAACTCGGGCTCCAGGCCGGTGAAGAAGGTGTAGCCCTTGGCGTCCAGGCGCTTGATCTGGTTCTTGAGCACCACGCGGGTGTCCAGCGGCCAGGGTTCGCCCTTCACGTGGCCGTCGCAGGCGATGCGGGCGTAGCCGGGCTGCCAGGGCACCAGGGTGAGGGTGTCCAGGTCGCCGATGGCCATGTAGTCGGGGCCGTTGGGCTCGATGCCGAGCCCCCACACCGCGAAGCCTGCGAAGCCGGCGCCGGTGGTGAGGATGTCCTCGAAATGGGCGGCTGGGACCGACTTGGTCTTGGCCGTGCCGTGGATGTCTACAAACTGGGCAAGGACATACTTGACGTCGTTGTCGGCGAGAAACTTCTTTGCTTCTGTGGGCGTCATTGCCGTTCTCCTGATAGGGGGTTCGTGGGGGTCAGTTGAAGCTGTGGGGGGCTACGGCGCCGCCGCCCAGCTCGACCGCGATGTCGAGCAAGGTCTCCCACAGGTAGTGTCCGTAGCTGCCGTCGCACCAGATGCGCACTGCCGGCTGGCCGTTGCGGAACTCGGGAATCACCGTCACACCGACGCCGACCATCGAGGTGAGCACCACCGGGCGGGCCGCCAGGTCGAGGGGACGGAAATTGACGTTGCAGGTCTGGCGCAGCAGCTCGTCGAGCTTGGCGCCACCCATGAGCAGCGCGACGTCCTGGCGCAGCACCGGATAGACGCCGGCGCTGCGGGGCGTGCTGGCGAGGCGGGCGATCAGCGTCGCCGGGCCTTCCACCAGAAACTCGGTGAAGCCGAGGCGGGCGATCAGGCCGCCGCCGTCCACCGGCAGCCAGCTGTTGGGCTGCGGCGGAATCGGCAGGCCGAAGCTTTCGAGCCAGGCGGCAGCGCCGGGGCCCTTGCAGCCGTGGCGTGGCGTGAGGGACTGGTCGGCGATGCCGAGATTGGCGACGGCGGCCTTCTGGGCGGCGGGGTCGGGCAGGGTGGCGAGGTCGGCCACCGGGCTCACGGCGAGGGCGTTGGCAGGCATCACGCGGCCTCCTTCTGCTTGAGGTTGTCCGGGTCGTAGAACGGGGTGGCGCTGACCTGGGCCTCGACCATCGAGCCACCGGTGAGGCGGATGCTGACGGTGTGGCCGGGCTTGGCCAGGTCGGGGCGCACGAAGGCGAGGCCGATGTGGCGCTTGAGGGTCGGGCTCCAGGCGATGCTGGTGACGCGGCCGGCGATGTCGCCGCCTTCGATGACCAGGTTGCATTCCAGCGGCACCGGACCTTCGTGGTTGGCCGGGAAGCTGATGCCCACCAGTTGCTGCTTGCGCGGCTTGTGGGAGACGGCGGTGAGGCTGCGCTGGCCGACGAAGAAGGGTTTGTTCATCTTCAGCGCCCATTCCATGCCGACTTCCAGCGGGGTGGTGAGGCCGTCGGTGTCCTGGCTGATGATGATGTGGCCTTTTTCCAGGCGCAGCAGCCGCTGGGCTTCCACGCCGAAGGGGCGGATGCCGTGGCTGGCGCCGGCTTTCATCAGGGCGTCCCACAGGGCGCCGCCGTGGCTGGCCGGCACGTGGATCTCGTAGCCCCATTCGCCGACGAAGCCGACCCGCATCAGGCGTGCCGGGATGCCCGCGACTTCGCCCTCGCGCACCGCCAGGTAGGGGAAGGCGGCGGCCGACAGGTCGAGGCCGGTCAGGCTGCGCAGCACCTCGCGGGACTTCGGCCCGGCCAGGTTCACCGCGGCGAAGGCGCCGGTGTGATTGACGATGCCGCAGTCCAGCCGCCACATGGTGTTGAGGCGGGACAGCTCGCGGTAGATCGTCGCCGCGCCGGAGGTGGTGGTGGTGAAGTAGAAGTGGTCGTCCGCCAGGCGGGCCACCACGCCGTCGTCGATGACCACGCCGGACTCGTCGCACATCACCGCGTAGCGGGTCATGCCGACCTTGAGGTTGGCGTAGTTGGACGTATAGACGCGCTCCAGGAATCCGGCGGCCTGCGGGCCGATGACTTCCAGCTTGCCGAGGGTGCCGACGTCGATCAGGCCGACGCCGTTGCGCACCGCCAGGGCTTCACCGCGGATGCAGTCGAGGCGGCTCTTGCCGGCGAGCTGGTAATACTCCGGGCGCTGCCACACGCCGGCCGGCATCCACTTGGCGCCGAGGGCGTCGTGGCGGCTGTGCAGCGGGGTGCGACGCTCCGGGTGGAAGCCGCGGCCGGCCAGGATGGACATCGGGACCGGGTGGAAGAAGGGGCGCGCGGTGGTGGTGCCGACCTGCTGGGGTTCCTTGTCGGTCAGGCGGGCCAGGATGCGCAGCCCGTTCATGTTGGAGTGCTTGCCCTGGCTGGGGCCCATGCCGTTGGTGGAGAAGCGCTTCAGCAGCTCGATGTTGTCGAAGCCTTCCTGCACCGCGTTGCAGAAATCCTTGTATTGCAGGTCTTCGTCGAAATCGACGAAGTTCTTGCCGGCCGGGTGGTCGATGATCGGCCACGGGTGGCTGGGGCTCTCGCTTTCCGGTGCCAGCGTGGCACCGCTGGCGCTGCCGAAGCCGGCTGCGGCGGCGGCGTGGCTGCCGGCGCGGGCGCCGTCGGCGAGCTTGCGCTCCAGCTCGAAGACGCCATTCACGCGGCCGCAGGCGAACACGCCGTCGGGCAGCACGTCGGGGACGAACTGTTCCACCGCGCGGTCGTAGCGCATGCGGGTGGTGGCCTGGTACAGCAGGTTGGCGGCGGGCGCCCAGCCGGTGCTCATCAGGATGCCGTCGCAGGGGATGTCGCGGGTCTGCGCGGCGGGGGTGCCGTCGGCGCGCAGTGCGGCGATGCGGGCGCCGGCGCACAGGCCGTTGGCGTCGGGCCTGGCTTCGACGATGCAGTGGCCGCTCAGCACCTCGACGCCTGACTGGCGCAGCAGGTGGGCCAGCGGTTCGGCCTTGCCGGGGTTGGCGCGCAGGTCCACCACCGCGGCGATGGCGGTGCCGAGGGCCAGCAGATCCAGCGCGGCGCGGTAGCCGTCGACGTTGGCGGTGAGCAGCACCGCCTTGTCCATCGGCTTGACGCCGTAGCGGTAGGCCAGGCGCTGGGCGGCGGAGGCCAGCATGATGCCGGGCAGGTCGTTGTTGTGGAAAACGGCGGGCTGCTCGAAGGCGCCGCTGGCGACGACTACGCTGCCGGCGCGCATCTTGAGCATGCGCTCCGCGCTGACCAGCGGAATCCAGTGGTCTTTGTAGTAGCCGGCGGCGTAGGTGCCAGTGAGCACGCGGATGCGCGGCTCGGCGGCAACCTTGGCGAGGAGGTCGGCGTGCTGCTGGCGGCGGCCGTTGTCGTTGCCGAGCTGGTAGCCGGCGCTGCCGCCGGCCTGGGCGTTCTCGTCCACCACCGTCACGTCGGCGCCCTGGGCGGCGGCGGCCAGCGCGGCGGACAGGCCGGACGGGCCGGCGCCGATGACCAGCACGTCGCAGAAGTCGTAGGCCTTGGGCGTGCGCTTGTGGGGGCTCTTCAGGTCCACCTTGCCGAGGCCGGTCATGGCGCGGAACATGCGCTCCCACATCGGGAACAGGCGCTTGCTGTGGAAGGCCTTGTAGTAAAAGCCCACCGGCAGGACGGCGGACAGCTTGCCGAGGAAGCGGCCCTTGTCGTCGGCCAGGTTGCCGAAGGTATTGACGGCGGTCAGGTCCATGCCGGCCACGAGGGGCGTGACGTCGGCGCGCACGTTGGGCTTGTCGGCCCACTGGTGCAGCGCATTGACGTCATGGTTGGCCAGGGACAGCACGCCGCGCGGACGGTGGTACTTGAAGCTGCGGCCGAGCACGCGGACACCGGCGCCCCACAGGGCGGAGCTGATGGTGTCGCCGGCGTAGCCCTTGTAGGTCTGGCCTTCGAACTTGAATTCGACGGGGCGGGAGCGGTCGATCCACTCGCCGCGGGTGGCGGGCAAACGCATCATTGATCTCCCTCGTAGAAATAGGTCTTGAGCACAACGTCCTTCTCGGTGTCCCGCTCGGCGATGAACCAGGTATTGCTGGGGGTGTGGCACCACCATTCCTTCTTCAGGCCGGGGGCGCCGTTACGGTTGAAGACGTAGTCGGCCCAGGCGTCGTCGCTGGCGGTGGCCGGGTTGGGCATTGGGCGCACTTCGCCCCAGTAGTGGAATTCCGATACAGGGCGCGGGCCGTTGAGGGGACAGGTCATGATCTTCATGGCGGTTTTCCTTTCTCTCCGTGGCCTCGTCAGTGGCCGACCGAGGCCGCGCCCTTTTCGCCGGTGAGGGCGTAGTTGCGGAAGCGGTCGAGGGAGAAGCCGGTGATCAGCGGGTGGGCGGTGTCGGTGGCGATGGTGTGAGCCATGGTCTTGCCGCACACCGGCGTGGCCTTGAAGCCCCAGGTGCCCCAGCCGGAATCCAGGTAGAAGCCGTCCACCGGGGTCTTGCCCATTACTGGCGCGAAGTCGGGGGTCATGTCGGCCATGCCGGCCCATTGGCGCATCACCTTCACGTTGGAGAGGAAGGGGAACATCTCCAGCATGTGGCTGGTGAGGCCTTCGACGAAGTCCAGCGTGGAGCGGGTGCCGTGCAGCTCGTAGGGGTCGAGGGAGGCGCCCATCACCAGCTCGCCACGGGCCGACTGACTGATATAGACGTGCAGGCTGCCGGACACCAGGATCGGGTCGAGCCAGGGCTTGACCGGCTCGCTGACCATCGCCTGCAGCGGGTGGATGTATATCGGCGACTTGACGTCCACCATCTTGAGGATGCGCGGGGTGGAGCCGGCCACCGCGCACAACACCTTGCCGGTGCTGATGTAGCCCTTGCTGGTGCGCACGCCCTTGACCTTGCCGCCTTCCACGTCGATGCCCAGCACTTCGGTCTGCTGGTGGATCTCGACGCCGCGCTGGTCGGCGCCGCGGCCGTAGCCCCAGGCCACCGCGTCGTGGCGCGCCACCGAGCCGGGGGCGTGGTACAGCGCGCCGAGGATGGGCGAGTGGCCGCCGCAGGTGATGTCGATCATCGGCGCGGCTTCCTTCACCACTTCCGGCCCGACCACTTCGGAGGCAACCCCGTAATGCTTGTTCACCTCGGCGCGCCAGCGCATGGTGCGCAGCGCCGAATCGGTGTGGGCGAGGGTGAAGTGGCCCCGGTTGGCGTAGAACAGGTTGAGGTCGAAGTCCTCCGACAGGTCCTGCCACAGGCGCACGGACTCGTCGTAGAACTGGACGCCCTCGGGGGTCAGGTAGTTGGAGCGGATGATGGTCGTGTTGCGGCCGGTGTTGCCGCCGCCGATGTACCCCTTCTCGAGCACGCAGACATTGGTGATGCCGTGTTCGCGGGCCAGGTAGTAGGCGGCCGACAGGCCGTGTCCGCCGCCGCCGATGATGACCACGTCGTAGCTCGGCTTGAGCTTCTCGTGGAAGGTGAACATCCGGGGTTCCGGGTGCTTCTTGTTGAGCGCGAAGCGCAGGAGACGCCAGGGCATGGTGGTTCCTCTAGTTCCGGTGTTTCAGCGGAAGACGACGGTCTTGTTGCCATGGACGAGGACGCGGTCCTCGAGGTGGTAGCGCAGTCCGCGGGCGAGGACGGCCTTTTCGATGTCCTTGCCGTAGCGGACGAGGTCGTCGGGCGCGTCGGAGTGATCCACGCGGATGACGTCCTGCTCGATGATCGGCCCCTGGTCGAGCTCGCTGGTGACGTAGTGGCAGGTGGCGCCGATGAGCTTGACGCCCTTGGCGTGGGCCTGGTGGTAGGGCTTGGCGCCGACGAAGCTGGGCAGGAAGCTGTGGTGGATGTTGATGATCTGGCCGGGATAGTTGATGCACAGCTCCGGCGAGAGGATCTGCATGTAGCGGGCGAGGACCATCACGTCGCCATCGGCCTCGCGGAAGAGTTCCTCGACCTTGGCGTAGGCGGCGGGCTTGTTGTCGGGGGTGACGGGCACGTGATGGAAGGGGATGCCGTGCCACTCGACGAAGCCGCGGAAGGTCTCGTGGTTGGAGATGACGCAGGGGATGTCGATGTCCAGGTCGCCGGACTGCCAGCGGGCGAAGAGATCGTACAGGCAGTGTTCTTGCTTGGAGACGAGGATGACGACGCGCTTCTTGCGGGCGCTGTCGGAGATGCGCCAGTCCATGCCGAACTCGGCGGCGATGGGGGCGAACTTGTCGCGCAGGGTGTCGATGCCGAAGGGCAGGGAGTCGGCGAGGATTTCCTGGCGCATGAAGAAGCGCTTGGCTTCGGGGTCGGCGTGGTGGCTCGCCTCGGTGATCCAGCCCTGATGGCTGGCGAGGAAGCCGCTTACCGCGGCGACGATGCCGACCCGGTCAGGACAGGACAGCGACAGGGTGTAGCGACGGCTGGATGGCATGTTCTCAACTCCGCTGGAAGTTCATGTAGAGAATTATTTTTGAACATGGTGCATCTCAAGGTGAATAGTGTCAACTATTTTTTCCTCGTGTGAAACACCTGCCTGTGCAATAATTTCGCCATCGAGATTTAGGTGGGAGAACCCCCATGAGCGAACAAGAAGGCAGCGGCAGCCTGGAGCGCTACCTGGGCAACACGATCCGTGACCTGCGCCAGAAGCACGGCCTCACCATTGCGGACGTGGCCAACCTGGCCGGCATCAGCCGTGGAATGCTGTCGAAGATCGAGAACGCGCAGACGGCCACCAGCCTGGACACCCTGTCGCGGCTGGCTGGGGCGCTTGGCGTGTCGATCGCCACGCTGTTCCGCGGCTACGACGTGCGCGACGGCAGCGCGCAGCTGGTGAAGGATGGCGAGGGGATGGAAGTGGTGCGGCGTGGCACCAAGAAGGGGCACACCTATCACCTGCTGGCCTACGACCAGGGCCCGACCAAGGTCTTCGAGCCCTTCCTGATCACCATCGACCACGAGTCGGAGACCTTTCCGATCTTCGAGCACCCCGGCACCGAGTTCATCTACATGCTCGAGGGGGAGATCGAGTACCGCCATGGCCAGAACACCTATGTGCTCAAACCGGGCGATGCGCTGACCTTCCGCGCCGACATTCCCCATGGGCCGGAAAAGCTCAGCAAGTGCCCGATCCGCTTCCTCAGCGTGCTGATGTACCCGAATCCGGGCGAGGCCGGCTGAGCAGGTATTTCCGGCATCGTTGGGGCTCGCCGGACTGATGGCCTTGCTTTGAGGGCTGCAGAGCCCGTGGGGGCGAATTCATTCGCCCTCAGTCGCTTAAACGAAGTCCGCGGGCGAATGAATTCGCCCCCACGGAATCGGCCTCCAAGAAGGAGGTGTTTCACGTCTCGCCCGGTGCCAGCCGCGCCAGGTCGGCGGCCAGGGCGTCCTCCCCGCGTAGCTTGCCAGGCTCGTGGCGGTAGCTGCCGGTGCCGTGGATCACTCCGAACTGCCAGCTTTTCTCGATCTGTTCCCGTTCGCGGCTCTTCGTGAAGCCGGCGATGAAGCGGTTGACCTCCTGCAGCAGGCGGCACGACGACGGATCGTCGGCGACGCCGACCGCGTAGAACCAGGGTTGGCGCGACAGCGGTTCGGGGAGTATCTCGATGCGGCCGCGCCACGGGCTGTCCTGCCCGTAGCAGGCCCACGCGAAGATTGGGTGATCCACCGCGAAGGCATCCACGGTGCCGTCGGCCAGCGCGTCGTGGATAACGCCCTGGTCCGAATAGCCGATCAGGTTGGCCAGACGCACGGTGCCCGGTTCCTTACGGGTGTGCTTGCTCCAGCGCAGGCCGGCCGCTTCCAGCGCGGCGAAGGCGGCCGGGTCGTTGATGCAGCCGAGGACCTTGCCTTCCAGGCTGGCCACGCCGTCGATGCGCGTGTCGCCGTGGCGGCGCGCCAGCACGTAGTTCAGGTAGGTGTAGCTGTCCGAGAAGGCCACGCCCTTGTAGGCGGCGTTTGGTGGCAGCGCGCTCCACACCAGGTCGGCGGCGGGCTCGCCGGGGCGGCGGCCTGCCTGCAGCAGTTCGGTGCATTGGTCCCACGGGTGTTCGACGAAGTCCACCGCCACGCCCAGGTGCTTGGCGAAGGCGCGGGCGTAGTCCACGTCCAGCCCGCGCAGCGGTGCGCCGGGCTGCAAACGGAAGGACAGACCCTTGAAGGCGGGTTCGATGGCGACCCGCAGGCGGCCGCGCTGGCGGATGTCGGCCAGCCGGTCGTAGCCGGCGTCGGCGGTGAGGCCTTCCTTGTCGAGCAGGCGGTCGAGCACCGGGACGATGTTGTCGTGGGGCTGTTTTTCCAGTCCGCCCAGGTCGAAGCACAGGCGCTCGGCCCATTCGAGCTTGAGGCGCTGGCGGTCGAAGGTGGACTGGTTGAGGGAGTGCATGGCGGAGATGACTCGCCCGTGTTCGTCGAGGGTGGCGAGGGCATCGCGCAGCCCGGCGAAGGTTTCTTCGATGCGTGTGAAGGCGGCGCCGGTTTCCTGGTTGGAGCGGGCCACGCTGGCCGCGCTCTCCTGGCGGAAGCCCTGCAGGCCCTGCTGGAAATCGGCAAAGTTGAGCAACTGGGATGCGCTCTTGGCGTTGGCGACGGTGTCGCCGGCGAGGGCGCGGATGTTGTCGGCGACTACCGCGAAGGCACGGCCCTGTTCGCCGGCGCTGGCCGCTTGAATGGCGGCGTTGAGGGCCAGCAGGTCGAGGTCGCGGCCGATCTTCTCGAGCACCTTGACCACTTCGCCGATGCGCGCAACCTTGGCCGACAGCGTGGCTTCCAATTCGGCCAGGCCGGCGTCGATGTCGCCTGCGGTGGCGGCAAGCGTGGCTTCGGCCTGCTGGCGCAGTGCGTGGGCTTCCTCGCTGCCGTTCAGCATGCGGCGCTGGCCGCGTTCGATCTCCAGGGTCATCGCACCGATGCGGGCTTCCACTTCGCCCAGATGGGCGGCGTGGGCGGTTTCGGCGTTCATGCCGTGGCGGATCAGGTGGGCGATGTGGCGTCCCCACAGGGCCAGGCGCCGGCCCGGCGACGGCGGGGCCGGCGGAGCCACTGCGGGCTCCGGGGCCCCGCCCCCCCCCCCCGGGGGGGGGGGGCGGGAATGGGTTTTGGGGGGGCGCGCCCCGCCCCCCCAAAAAACACATAAAACAGACGGGGGGGGTTGTGGGGGGGGCGGGGGCGCCCCCACTGGCCCCGGCGCGGGCCCGGCGCGGGGGGGGCCGGCGGAGCCCGTGCGGGCGCGGGGCCCCCGCCGCCGACGGCGTCGTCGGCGGCCATGAAGTCGTTTCCGCGGGGCCGGAACAGGCCCTTCATAAAACGATTCATCGACATGGGCTCAGTCGTGGTAGGCGGACTCGCCGTGGGTGCTCAGGTCGAGGCCTTCGCGCTCCGCGTCTTCGCCGACCCGCAGGCCGATGGTCAGGTCCACCAGCTTGAAGGCGATGTAGGACACCACGCCGGACCACACCACCGCGGTACCCACGCCCCAGGCCTGGGCGACCAGCTGGGCGCTCATGTCGTAGGGGGCGACGGCGTTGGCGACGTAGTCATAGACACCGGTGCCGCCCAGTTCGGGCGAGGCGAACACGCCGGTCAGCAGGGCGCCGAGGATGCCGCCGACGCCATGCACGCCGAACACGTCGAGGGTGTCGTCCATGCCGAGCATGCGCTTGAGGCCATTGACGCCCCAGTAGCACACCAGGCCGCCGAGCAGGCCCATGATGATGGCGCCCATCGGGCCGACCAGGCCGCAGGCCGGGGTGATCACGACGAGGCCGGCGATAGCGCCGGAGATCGCGCCGAGCATCGACGGCTTGCCCTTGAAGACCGCTTCGATCAGCGTCCAGGAGACGGTTGCCGCGCAGGTGGCCACCAGCGTGTTGAAGAAGGCCAGGCCTGCGGTGGCGCCGGCTTCCAGGGACGAACCGACGTTGAAGCCGAACCAGCCGACCCACAGCAGGGAGCCGCCGACCATGGTCATCGTCAGGCTGTGCGGGGCCATCGATTCACGGCGGTAACCGAGGCGCGGGCCGATCATGAAGGCGCCGATCAGCGCGGCGATACCAGCGTTGATGTGCACCACGGTGCCGCCGGCGAAGTCGAGGGCGCCCTTGTTGAACAGGAAGCCACCCACTTCAGCCGCTTTCTCGGCCGCTTCGGCGGAGGTGAAGGCGTCCGGGCCGGCCCAGTACCACACCATGTGGGCCATCGGGATGTAGGAGAAGGTGAACCACAGCACCATGAAGGCCAGCACCGCGGTGAATTTGATGCGCTCGGCGAAGCCACCGATGATCAGTGCCGGGGTGATCGCCGCGAAGGTCAGCTCGAAGGACGCGAAGATGTACTCGGGCAGCACGACGCCCTTGCTGAAGGTGGCGACCACGGTGTCCGGCGTTACGCCCTTCATGAACAGCTTGTCAAAGCCGCCGATGAAGGCATTGCCGTCGGTGAAGGCCAGGCTGTAGCCATAGACGGCCCACAGCACGCCGAGCAGACAGAAGATCACCAGCGTCTGCATCAGGATCGACAGCATGTTCTTGCTGCGGACCATGCCGCCATAGAACAGGCCGAGGCCCGGGGCAGCCATCATCACCACCAGCAGGGTGGCGGTGATCAGCCAGGCGGTGTCGCCCTTGTTGGGTACGGGGGCGGCCGCCGGCGTTGCAGCAGCAGGGGCCGCGCTGGCGGCGGCATCGACGGCGGCGCTGACGGTTGCGGCGGCTGCCGGCGCGTCGTCGGCCCAGCCGGGCATGGCGAAACAGAGTGCGAAAAGCAGGGTTGCCAGGGCAAGAATGCGTTTCATGGGAGCGCTCCTAAAGGGCTTCGAGACCGGCTTCGCCGGTGCGGATGCGGACGGCCTTCTCGAGGTCGAAGACGAAGATCTTTCCGTCACCGATCTTTCCGGTGGCGGCGGCCTGCTCGATGGCGGCGATGGCGCTTTCCAGCACATCGTCGGGGACGGCGACTTCCACCTTCACCTTGGGCAGGAAGTCCACGACGTACTCGGCACCCCGGTACAGCTCGGTGTGCCCCTTCTGACGGCCGAAGCCTTTCACGTCGGTGACGGTGACGCCGTTTACGCCGACGGCATTGAGGGCCAGGCGGACCTCGTCGAGCTTGAACGGCTTGATGATTGCGCTAATCCATTTCATTGGAACCTCCATGGGAGGCCCGGCGACCGCAAGGAAGCCGGACGGGATGTGGGCGGGTTTTTCATAGGCGGTATTGCATGTAAAGAACAAAAGTTTCATGCAAAGAAAAGCACGAGCTATGCCAAGCCACAATCCCTACAAAACCAAGGGATTTAACAAAATGAAAATGAGATCCACGCACTAAAAAACGGCGCGGAGGTCAAAACTGCACCAAGTCGGGCAACCGGAATGGGGGGAGACGTGACGGGAAGGCGTCGGGAAAACGACAAAAAAGTCGCAAACCGGCGTGGAGGGCAGGCTGTATCCTGTTTAATACGTAATACGGTAATACTGGTATGTCGTTTGCTTAAATTGAACCGTATCTATGTTGAGGAGGGGTACGACATGTTCTCTACACTATGGCAGTACTGCCTGACCCGCCTGCGTGCCGGCCAGGCCTGGATCTCAGAGACGACCTGCAATTCCCGCTCGGCGCGCCTGGCGACGATGGGCTTGCAGGGACCCACGGAGCGTGATGCAGGGGCGGATGGCCTGCACATGCAGCAGTTCGGCGGCTGGCGCTGAACCGACCCGACCGTGATGAACCCGCCGCGTGGCTGGCTGCCCGGCGGGTTCGGTCTTTTCTGAAGGTGGACTTTCGGCGAGCTGTCGGGAGTCTTGAAAATCTGAAACTTTTGCCAAATAAATGTGAAAACGGCAGATTCGCCGTGAAGTTTTCCCTCCTGGGAAATGGGGTTCGTCTCTATCGTCGAGGCCATCCCGGCAGTCACCACGCAGCAACGGGACCCAACCACTACTGCGTCAGCGACTCAACCCACAGGAGTTCACTTCATGACCAAGCCTTCTGCAGCACCGCGCCTTGCCGGCGTGCTCAAAACAGCGGCACTTGGCGCCTGCGCCATGGCGCTGCCCTTGTCCGCCCATGCGCTGGTGGTCACCACCGCCGATGTCAGCTTCAACGACAGCGCAACGGTTAGTGATGGAAAGGCGGGCGGTGCCACCACACAGAACAACGTGGCGGTTGGCAGCAGCAGCATCGCCCAGTTCGATGTCAGCCTGGGCGTGCTGACCGGCGCTACCATCAACATGAACTCGTCCCGCACCCTCTCTGTTGCCACGACGGCGACGGCAGGCGGTGGCAACGGCGCGAACAACAGCGTGCATACCCAGGGCTCCGGCAGTATCGGGGCGGTGGTCACGGCGCCTGGCGTGACCCGCACCTTTTCCACGCTGAGTGCCGCGGATACCTGCAGTGGCCTGCGCAAGGGCGCCTGCAGCGATGGCGCGACCACTGCCAGCATGGCCACCAATCTGACCGGAGTTGTCAACGCGTCCGATCTGAATGCCTACGTGGGGGCCGGCTCGGTGCTGGTAAGCCGTAGCGCCTCGTCGCTGACCGCCCACCAGACTGGTAGCGCATTCACCGGCGCTGAGACGACCACCGCGACGGCCAGCTGGTCCGGCACCGTGGGTGCCACCTATTCCTACCTGTTGCACGCAGCCCCGCTGATCAACGGTTCGAGTTCGTCCATCGTGACCCTCGATCTGGGGACTTTCCTGACCGGCACGCCGGCCAGCCTGCTGTTCACCGTCTCCAACCTGTCCGGTGATCGCGCCGGTCTGGATCTGGATGCGATCAATGCCAGCGGTGATACCGGTGTGCTGTTCACCGACTTGTCCACCTTCAGTGAGCTGAACCCTGGCGATTCCCTGTTGTTCTCCGCCATGCTGGATACGGCGCTGCCGGGTACCTACGCCAGCCACTATCAGCTCGCCATGTCGGATGCCGATGTCGGGGCTGCATCCAGCCGGAGCAGCTATACGATGGACCTCTATCTGACCGCCAATGTGCAGGCGCCGCTGGTGCAACTCCAGGGCTTTGGCTTCAACGTCGTGCCGGAGCCGGCGAGTCTCGCGCTGGTCGGGGTAGGCATCGCCGGCTTGGGCTGGAACCGCCGTCGGCGGAGCTGAGCAGGCAAGGCGGCCAGGTCGCCCCGGTAAGCGGGGTGGCTGTTTCACGGGGGCGTGTCGCGGCAGCGGCGCGCCCTTGCCGTTTCCGCCGGGCGGATCCGTGTAGTGCACAAAGCGTGACTTATTTCACGCTGGGCGACCGAGGGTAGGGTCTTATTCTTGAGCCCTCTTCATGGTCAAGCCGACCGCGCGGGGAGCCATCATGTCTTTGACGATGTCCGGACTCACCGATAGCGCGCTGCCGGATCCATCCGCGGACAGCCCCCTGTTCCTGTCGACGCTCACCGCCAGCCCGCGTGAAAAGCGGCTGGCGCTGGCCGTCCTGCTGCTGTCCCTGCTGGTGTTCGCACTACTGGCGCCGTTTGCCAGGGTGTCGCTGACGCCGATCTGGGGCTTCATCCCGTGCTATGAGTCGTGGCTGGTGGTCACCGATCTGATCACCGCGGCGCTGCTGTTCAGCCAGTATTTTTCCTTCAATTCCCGGGCGTTGTTCGTGCTGGGCTGTGGCTACCTGTACGTGGCCTGCATGACGGTGGCCCATGCGCTGAGTTTTCCCGGGCTGTTCACGCCCACAGGCTTGCTGGGGGCCGGCCCCCAGAGCACGGCCTGGCTGTACATGTTCTGGCACGGCGTCTTCCCGCTTTTCGTCATTGCCTATGCGCGTTTCAAGGGGCGGGATTTCGTGTCTTCCACTCTGCCGCGCCGTCCGCGCCTGCCCTTCATGGCCGCCGGGGCGGGAATGGTGGTGCTGAGCGCCGCATTTACCGCGCTGGCCACTGCCGGCCAGGATCTGCTGCCGGAGCTCATGGACGGCGATCGCTACCGTTCGTCGATGTCGCTGGCGGTGGCCTTCGTATGGGCTTCGAGCCTGCTGGCGCTGGCTGTGCTGTGGTTCAGTCGGCCCCATTCGGTGCTCGACCTGTGGTTGATGGTCATGGTGTGCGCGTCGCTGATCGATATTGCGCTATCGGCGATGCTCAACGGTGGGCGCTTCGATCTGGGCTTCTATGCGGGGCGGGTGTACGGCCTGCTGGCTGCGAGCTTCGTATTGCTGGTGCTGCTGGCGGAAAGCGGCATCCTGTACCGCAAGCTGGTCCAGGTGACCGAAGCGCTCAAACGCCTCACCACCCAGGATGCACTGACCGGCATCGGTAACCGGCGTGCCTTTGACGGCACCCTCGACTTGGAACTGCGGCGGGCGATGCGCAGTGGCCAGCCCTTGTCGCTGCTGATGATCGACGTGGATCACTTCAAGGACTTCAACGACCACTTTGGCCATGTGGAGGGCGATCGCTGCCTGCAGATGGTCGCCAAGACCCTCAACGTCGCGGTGGTCCGCGCCGCCGACATGGTGGCGCGCTATGGCGGCGAGGAATTCGTGGCGCTGCTGCCGGGTACCGATGCCGCCGCCGCCGCACTGGTGGCGGAGCGCCTGCGGGCGGCGGTGGAGGCCTTGCGCATCGTGCACCGCGGTACCCTGGAGAGCAGCCGGGTGACGATCAGCATCGGCGTGGCCTGCCTCCATCCGGTCTGGCCTGCCGCAGGCACAAGGCAGGAAGTGGGTTATCCGGCTGGCCTTGACCTGGTGGAGCGCGCCGACCGGGCGCTGTATGCCGCCAAGACAGCCGGTCGCAACCGGGTGGTGGTGGCGGAGCCGGCACCGGGGTGATGCCGGGTTGCCTTACTTGGCGGCGGCGCTGGGCAGGTGGGCGTGGCCGCTGTTGAACTCGATGCAGGCGCGCTCCTCGGCGTATTCGATGATCACCTCCTTGCCGGCGTGCTTGGCCTCGCGCACCGCGTACACCACCGGGCGCGGCTTGTCGGCCTCGGTGTACTTGCGGATCGGCACCGTCACCGTGAACGGGCGGGTCAGTACCGTCGGGTCGGTGATGCGCGCCTCGTAGTTGTAGCGCTTGCCGTTGGCGTCGAAGGTGTAGCGCTCCTCGATCTTCACGTTCTCGCTGACGAACTCGCCGCTGCGCCCGAACTTGGATTTGCCGTTGTAGTTCGAGATGCTGACCACCAGCGTGTTGCCCTCCCAGCGGCCGCGGGAATCCCCGTTCCATAGCTTGATGTTGTCGGCAAGATGGGGCTTGTTGTCCAGGTGGATGATGCGCGTGCCCTGGTCGAACAGGAACACGACGTAGCCCGGATACTGGTAGATCTCGTGGCCGTGCATGTACAAGGCCTGCGGGATGCCCGGCGGCGCGCAGCGGGCCAGCGGGTCCACGTACTCGGGCTTGATCGGGTTGGCGTAATAGGCCTGGTATTCCTGGACCTTGGCGCGGGCCCAGGGCTGGTAGGGCACCTGGCCGTCGGCGGGGTCGCTGACCCGGCTCGGGGCGCGCTGCTCCCGCGGTGGCAGGTTGCGCTGGCGCTCGCCGGTGGAGATGCCCTCCGGGTCGGTAAGGTTGAGGTAGCTGCCGAAGGCCGGGCCCCAGAAGCCGCTCACGTCGGGCTGGCCGTCGGGCAGGCGCGGGCCCTGCCACGGGCCGGCGGGAATCTTCGGGATGCTCTTGTCCACCACCGGGGCCGCCGCGGCAGCCGGTTGGGTGGGTGTGTTCTGGGCGTGGGCTGCGCCAGTGGCAAGCAGGCTGGTGGTGGCCAGCAGCAGCGCGGCGGTACGGGGGCGGGATCGGGTGGAGGTCCGGTCGGTCATGTGGGAGTCCATCGCAGGCGTTTTCCTTCCTCAGTTCTTGTCGCGCTTGGGCGGGTAGTACTGGTCGAAATCGAGGGTGAAGCGGTAGTCCTCGATCAGCTGGAAATCTTTCTCCCGGTGACGGTGGAGGATCACGCCGAGGGTCCACGGGCGGCTATAGACCTGGGGATCCTCGAGGGTCGCCTTGTACTCGATGGTGTTGGCGTCCAGATAGGTCCACCGTTCCACCACGTGCAGGTCGTTGCTGTGGAAGTTGCCGGCCCGGTCGAGCCAGGTCTGGTCGGTGAAGTTGCGTGCATCCACCACCAGCGTGTCGCCGTCCCAGCGGCCGCGGGAGTCGCCGGACAGCAGGTCGCCGATCACGTCCGGATGCTCGGTCTGGTTGGTGTGGATGGTGCGTACGGTATGGCCGAACTGGAACACCAGCTTCAGGTCGCGGGGGCGCTGGAAGATCTGGAAGGGTTCGGGGTAGTAGATGCCGCGTGGCACGCCGAGGGTCCAGCCCTTGGTGCGCGGGTCGGCAGTCTCGCGGGCCTCGAAGTTCTGTTTCTTCTGGGCCAGGGCCTGGGGCAGGTAGGGGATGAACTTGCCCTCGATGACGCCGGCGCCGGGGGCGGCGTCCTTGCGGGCAGCGTGGGGTTCGAGGTCGTCGTCGGCCGGCGTGAGGGTCTGCCAGATGCCGGAAAAGTCGGGCTTGCCGTTGGGCAGGCGCGGGATCGCGTCGTGGGCAAAGGCCAGGTGGCTCGCCAGCAGCAACAGGCCGGCGGCGAGCAGGCGGGCGCCACGGGGCGGCCGCGCGGGGATCGGTGCGTCGGTCAAGACGTTTATCTCCTGTGGATTGGTGGGGCGGCGTGGGCCGCCGCGCTTACTTGGTGGCGGGGGCTGGCGTACCCGCCAGCTCCGGTGGGCGCTTGTCGTTGGGGTACCAGAAGACCCGGTGGCAGGCCTCGCAGGCCTGGTCGATGGCACCGCCGGCGATGGTGAAGCGCTCTACGCTGCGCGCATCGATGGCGGCCAGCGCCTCCTCGGCGGCCTGCTGCAGGTGGCGCGCGTGGGCGACGAAGCGTGGGCGATCCTTGCCGATCAGCGCACCGATCTCCTCGGGCTTGAGGATGCCGGCGACGTGAGCGTCCTCCAGCTGCTTGCCGGGATGGGCGATCGGGCGGCCCTCGACGGCCAGCAGGTTGGCGGCCTCGGCGAGCTGGATTGCCAAGTGGCGGACTGCGCTCCAGTCTTCGTCGGTGCGCGGCTGCTTGTCCTCGACGCCCTTGGCGGTGACGGTGCTGGAGACGGACTCCCACAGGGCGTCGGCGCTGGGATCGACGATGGACTGCATGATTTCCTGGACCGACGCGGTCGGGCGGAAGGCCGGCTCGGCGGCCGCCTTCGGCGCATCGTCCCGGCAGCCGGCCAGGCCAATGGCGGCCAGCAGCGCGAGGGCGGATAGCGTGGGCTTGAACATGGCCGGGCGCCTCACACGAAACCGATGATGCGGCCGGCCAGCGCGGCGCCGAACCACGCGCCGAGGCCCAGCACAATGCTGACGCGGGCCCGCGCCGGCGACGGCTGGGCACTGCGGCTGACCGGGCCGAGCAGGAGCAGCTGGATCAGTACCGCGGCAGCCAGCAGCCCGAGCTTGGCGATGAACACCGGTTTGTAGAAATACAGCAGCGGGCTCGCCGAGAACATCAGGATGCCGCTCGCCACGGCCAGCGCCAGGCCGAGCCAGATCAGCCGGTTGGCCTCGCGGGCGACCGAGGGCAGCGGCTGGCGCCCGAAGGCCAGGCCCAGCACGCGCAGGCTGACCAGCGCGAGGGAGGCCAGCAGCAGCACGAAGCCGAGGACGTGGATGATCTGCAGTCCAGCGCCGACCAAGTGGTCGGCCTTGCTGACGGAGTGCGCGAAGGCGCTGTTCTGCAGGTCGGTGAGAAGTTCGCGGATGGGCATCGCAATTACCAGGCAGGAATGTAGGGAATCAGGCGGCCGCAGACGATCACCAGCGTCCACAGCACCAGCGAGGCCAGCCCGGCCAGCTGGGCGTTGGCCGGCAGGGCACCATGCTGGGCGTTCTGCACCGCCGGCTGGCGGGCGATGACGAACTCGAAATACAGCGCGTTGAGGCCGCCGAGCACGATGAAAGCCAGCTTGAACGGGAAGGGTGGGCTCGCCACCAGCGTCGCCGCCTCGGCCCAGAACAGCAGGCCGCCGGAGATGAAGATCGCCGCGAAGCCGCCCAGCACGTAGGGGCGCAGGTGGTGCAGCACGTCGTTGAGCGGCACGTGGCGCAGGAAGACGCCGAGCAGGCGCAGGTCGGTGAGGAAGATCAGCCCGACGGAGATCGACAGGCCGATCAGGTGGATGCCTTCGATGATCGGGAAGGCCAGCGACGATTCCGCGATGGCGACGCCGATGCGGGTGCCTTCAATGGACTGGGCAAGTTCAAGGAGGGAAGCCATGAGCAGGGGACTCGTGTCTTAGCGGGCCGCCGTCGGCGCGTCGCCGGCGCCGCCGGTGAAGAAGCTGCGCCCGTCGGCCAGGGTCACGCTGACCGCGTAGCCGAGTGGGCCACCGTTCTTGGCGCGGTAGCCCTTGATGCGGACTTCGGAGCCAACTGGCAGCTCGGTGCGGGTCAGGCCCTTCTGCTGCAGTGCCAGCGGTGTGCCGAACTCGGCGCCCCAGTTGGTCACGCTGCCGTCAGCGTTCTTCACGTCGAAATACAGCCAGCTGTGCGGATTGACCCATTTGGCCTTGGTGACGGTGCCTTTCAGGTCGATCGGCTGGTCGGCGTCGAATTCCGCAGCGAAGGCATGGTGGGCGTGGGCAGGGCCGGCGGCGGCCAGCAGCACGATGGTGGCCAGCGCGCCCAGGCGGGAGCGGGAGGGCTTGAACGGGGTGTGCATCGGATTCTCCTTTTTTCGGGGGAGCGCCCCTCTCCCGTGGGGAAGAGGGGTGGCGGGACGGAGGGGTCAGTACAGCGAGGCGCTGATGGTTACGCCGAACCAGCGCGGGATGCCCGGCTTGTAGCTGTTCCAGCTCGGCTGCAGGCTGGTGTCCTCGTTGAAGAGGTTCTTCACCACGAAGCTCACGTCGAACTTGTTGTCCTGGCGGCCGACGCCGATGGCCAGGTCCGCCACGCCAAAGCTCTTGGTCTTGCTGTAGCGGGACAGGGTCGGATCGGCGTAGTAGCTGCTCTGGAAGTTGTAGTTGAGGTTGGTGTGGAAGACCTTGTTGCCGAGGATCGGGTAGGAGAAGTCGCCGAACAGGTTGCCGCTGAACTTCGGTGCGCCGGCCAGGGTTTTGCCGCTGGCGTCGAAGTAGGGCTGGTTCGGGTCGCCGCCCAGCTCACCGGGGTTGGCGGCGAACTTGAAGTCCTTGTAGCGGGCGTCCGTGTAGGCGCCGGCGAAGCGCAGCGTGGTGTAGGGCAGGCCCGAATACACCACGTCCAGCTCCAGGCCCTTGGTCTGTACCTTCGGCACGTTGCCGAGGGCCGACAGGTAGGCCGGCAGGCCGTTGTTGTTGAGGCGGGTCTGCACCTCGTCGAACACATATACCGGCTGGATGTAGTTGCGGATGTTCTGCAGGAACAGCGCGCTGGTCACCGACAGGGTCTTGTTCAGGAAGAAGGACTTCAGCCCCACTTCGTAGGCATCGGTCTTCTCGGTGTCCGCCGGCACCGACTTGCCGCCCAGCACCGTGCCGCCGACGATCTGCGACACGCCGGCCTTCTCGCCGTGCTTCCAGGTGGCGAAGCCTGTGTGGGCGTTGTTGAAGCGGTAGGTGGAGCCCAGCTCGATGGTCGGCAGGGTTTCCAGGTAGGACTGGGCGATGGTGTTCTGGTACAGCGCGCCGATGCGGCCGGCACGGATCGCCTTGGCGGCGGCGACCTGCTTCTTCTGGTCCGCCGACAGGGCGCCGTAGGTGGCCACGCCGAAATACTTCTGCGCGACCAGGTCGGCCAGGGCCAGCTGGGCGGCGTTGTTTGACGCCGCCAGCACGCCGTTGGCGTTGTTGGCGAAGCCGTTGAGCTGCACGTTGTTGACCGAAGCCGGGTTGAGTTCGGCGCCGAAGCCGTTGGACTCGATGTAGCTGCTGCCCGAGGTCTTGCGCGATTCACGGCTCAGGCGCAGGCCGGCGCTGAGGCTCAGCTCCTTGGTCGCGTCCCAGATCAGGTTGGAGTAGGCCGCCTGGCTCTTGTTGTCGATGCGGTTGCGGACCTTGGTGATCAGGCCGTCGAGGGAGTTGAGCAGCAGGGCACGGCCGGCGGAGTCGGTGGCGTTGGGCAGCAGCGGATTGACCGGATCGAGCAGCGCGTACTGGGCCGCGTTGGCGTACCACGCGCCGCCGTCGGAGCCGTAGCGCTCGGTCTGGCTGGTGTTGGGGAACTGGCTCTGGAAGAAGTACAGGCCGCCCTGGTAGCGCAGCGTGTCGGTCAGCTTGCTGTCGAGGCGGATCTCCTGGCTCAGTTGCTTGTACTCGGTTTGCGTGCCGCGCGGCGCCCGCAGCCACTCGAACTGGGTGTGGGTGCCGGCGCCCTGGGAGAAGTCGTAGTCCCGGTAGCCGGTGATGAAGGTCAGCGTGTGCGCGTCGTTGAGCTTGTACTTCACGTCGGCGGTCACGCCCTTGGTGGCGTAGGTGTTGGGATACTCGCCGAGGGTGTTGATCTCCTTGGCGTAGTAGTCGGCCACCGTGTAGTCGGTCTTCTGGCCGAACCAGCGCCGGCTGATCTTGCCGAAGTTGTCCTCCGCGTAGTTCACCGGGATCGGCTGGCCGGCGGAATTGAGGCGGTCATAGTTGGCCGGCGTCTTCAGGCGGAAGGCGAAGCAGTTCTCGCAGATCTCGCGGCCCTTCGGCGTGAAGTCCAGTGACAGGCGGGCTTCCAGGTCCTTGTTGGGGGTCAGCAGGAACTGGCTGCGGATGTTCGTGCGGTCGGTGTTGCGCCACGAGTAGTGGCTGTCGTTCTTGTTGTCGTAGGGGCCTTCGGCGGTTTCCCGGTTGACGGTCAAGCGGTAGGCCAGCACGTTCTCCTGGATCGCGCCGCCGATCACCGCGGTGGCGATGGCGGTGTTCCGCTCGCCGTAGGTAACCGACGCGCGGGCCTCCGGCACGAAACTCGGCTTGCGGGTGTTGATGGAGACCCGGCCGACGTTGGAGGCGCGGCCGCCATCCACGCCGGTGGGGCCGCGGGTGACGTCCACCGACTCGATATCAAGGAAGTTGCCCAGCGCGGTGATCGAGCTGATGCCGTAACTCACCCCGTCCACATTTACGCCGACGCTGGGTTCCAGCACGCCGGCCCCGGCCGCCCAGCCCACACCGCGGATGAAGATCGACGCGGTATTGGGGTTCTGCCAGGACGTGCGCACGTTGCCGATGCGATTGACGATGTCGCGGAAGTTATTGACGTGGAATTTCTCCAGCTCCTCGCCGGTGATCACCGAGACGGACTTGGGGATTTCCTTCAGCTTGGTGTTCTTCACCGATACCGCTTCGAGCAGCAGCGCGTCGCCCTTGTTGGGAGCCAGCGGAATCGGCGGCGTGGTGGTGGCTTCGACGACGCTGGCTGCGGCCGTAGGCCTGGCCGTCGCTGCGCTGCCGGTGGCCTGCTGCTTCTGTTGTTCCAGAGCCTGGCGCAGGCGCTCGTTCTCGGCGGCGAGGCGCTTGTTCTCGGCCTGCACGTCACTCAGGGACTGGGCGTTGACCGGCAGCGCCGAGAACAGGGTCATGCCGGCGAAGAGGGCGGCAATCGGGGAAAGGCGGAAGCCGCGGTGACGGCTATTGATTCGTGCAGGGTCGTGTCGCCGGGGGATCCTGTGCTTGCTCATGAATGACGGGGCTCCGAATGTAAATAAATGTTCGAGAGCGTCAGCTTGAGCAAAGCCTATGCCAATGGCAGCTTGTTCTTATTGGTTCGTATTTCTATTGAAGTGGAAATTCGTTCCCAGATTAATTGATTTGTTATTAAATTAATGGTTTTAAAACAATATGTTGAAATTGAGTGCTGGGTCTTCCAGAGCGCCGCTGTGCCGTAGTGGAAGGTGTGGCCGGAAATTGACGGAAAATGGCACGAATCGAAGGTTTAAATAAACCAGGTGCCCTTACGTCAGCGGCGGACGGGAAAATGACGGGCTGTTTCAATTCCAGCACGGCTGATGTTTATTCAGCAGTCCATGTGCGTGGAATTGAATGGAGAAATGACGCCATTTGGCGCGCAGGCAATATCCCGTCACCGGATGGAGGTAGGGGAAATTGCTGCCGGCATTGCCTGGGAAGGGGTGCCGGCAGAAGGGCGTGCCCCCTCCGGGGGAGAGGCGCCCTGCTTACAGCGTCTGCTGGGTCAGGCGGCGGCCCTGCATCGCGTTTTCCTGCATCACCCGGGCGCGCGCCTTGTTGAGTTCGGACTGGCGTAGGCCGAAGGCATCGCGCTCGTCGGTACTGCTGCGGGCGGCCTCGATGGAGCGGATGCAGCGCCAGCGCTCGCCGCAGCGGGTCATGATCTTCTGCATCGATTCAGGGCGGTGGTAGGTCATGCAGTGGTAGCAATAGACTTTGGTCGTCACGGTCACCTCGTCACGGCTTGGCACATGAAATTGCACGCCCGGTCGAGGCGGGCGCGCCTCCAGACTCCAACGCCAGCATGCGCAGCGGAGGTTGCAGGGCGATGACAGCCCAGCACCACCGCATCCAGATCTTCCGCACGCAGCCTGTGTCTTCCATGAACTTCCGCGGCGTCCGGCCCTCTACAATGCGGCCGCGTCGCAAGCGCCCTCCCTCGCGCTGGCGGCGCTGCACCACAATCGAGAACGCAAGGACACGTACCCTCATGGATATCGCCCGCATCACCCAGACTCGCCACACCACCAAGGCCTTCGACGCCGAGCGCCAGATCCCCGAGAACCTCGTCGAGCAGCTGCGCGTGCTGCTGCGTAATGCCCCGTCGTCGGTCAATTCCCAGCCCTGGCATTTCGTCATTGCCGCCACGCCGGAGGCCAAGGCCCGCGTCGCGCAGGCCACCCAGGGCGGCTTCGCCTACAACGAGCCGAAGGTCCGCAAGGCCTCCCACGTGGTGGTGCTGTGCGCCCGCACCACGCTGGATGACGCCCACCTGTCGGCGGTGCTGGCCGCCGAGCAGGCCGACGGCCGTTTCGCCACCGACGAGGCCAAGGCCAACCAGGACAAGAGCCGGCGCTTCTACGTGAACCTGCACCAGACCGAGCTGCAGGATGAGCGCAGCTGGATCGAGCGCCAGGTCTACATCGCCCTCGGCACCCTGCTGCTCGGCGCCGCGGCGCTGGACATCGACGCCTGTCCGATGGAAGGCTTCGACGCCAAGGCGCTGGACGAGGCCCTCGGCCTCACCGAGCGCGGCCTCACCGGCGTGGTGCTGGTGGCCCTCGGCTACAGCGGCGCGGACGACTTCAACGCCAAGCTGCCCAAGTCGCGCCTGCCCGACGCGGCGCTGTTCACCGAGCTGTAATCGACACGGGGGCTGCGGCCCCCGTTTTTTCGCGGATGCTCAGCTGCCCGGCTGCAGCGTGACCGTCACCGACTGACGGTTGCGGCCGCGCAGGATCTCGATCGACACGCTGTCGCCGACCTTGAAGTCGTCGAGACGCGCCGCCAGGCGGGCCACCGAATCCACCGGCTTGCCTTCCACGGCGACGATGATGTCGCCCGGCACCAGGCTGCCGTCCGGGTTCTGCGTGATGCCCCGCAGCCCGGCCTGGTGGGCCGCGGAGCCATGCGGCACGCGCAGGATCACCACCCCTTCGACGCCCAGCCCGCGGGCGAGGCGCTGGTTAAGGCTCTCGTCGAGCTCCACGCCCAGCGCCGGGCGCAGGTACTTGCCGCTGTGGATCAGCTGCGGCACCACCCGCATCACCGTATCCACTGGGATCGAGAAGCCGATGCCCGCCGAGGTGCCGGACGGGCTGTAGATCGCGGTGTTGATGCCGATCAGGCGGCCGGCCGAGTCGAGCAGCGGGCCACCGGAGTTGCCGGGGTTGATTGCCGCGTCGGTCTGGATCAGGTGCTCGATCGATGGCCCCTCGTCGTCGCCCTGCAGGCTGCGGTCCAGCGCCGACACGATGCCGGTGGTCAGCGTCCAGTCCAGGCCGAAGGGATTGCCGATGGCGAAGACCTTCTGCCCGACCTTCAGGTCTGCGCTGGTGCCCACCGGCACCGGCGGTGGGCGCTTGAAGCCGACACCGATGCGCAGCACCGCGATGTCGTGGGCCGGGCTGGCGCCCACCAGCGCCGCCTGGTAGTCGCGCCCGTCGGCGAGGCGCACGGTGGCCTGCGAGGCGCCGCGGATGACGTGGAAATTGGTCACCACGTGGCCCGCGTCGTCCCAGATGAAGCCCGAACCCGTGCCGCGCGGCACCGACATCACGTTGCGGGTCCAGTTGTCGCGTACCAGTTGGGAGGTGGTGATGAACACCACGGAATTGCGCGCACGCTCGAACAGCTCGATGGTCGATTTCTCGTCGGCGGCCAGGTCGCCGCGGGGCGTTACGGTGCGCTCGCTGGCTTGCCGGGGGCTGAAGCCGGATTCCAGCGCCGGCATGAAATGCCATAGCAGCATCAGCGCGCCGACGCAGGCGGTGATGAGGAGCCAGCGCTGGACGAAGCGCTGCTGCTGGTGAAGGGGATCGTCGTCGTATCGCATGCTGGCTGCCCGTCGCTGTGACCTGTCACGGAACGTGAGGGCCGGCTCGGCTCGCACGCGCTAGCGCGAAAGATGGGGGATGCGGGCGTCAACTTCAAGGTCTTGAAATCGCCATGGTGCGCACTCAGCTATGGGGCATGGGCGCCCCGGCGCCGCCCTTTCCCCTACCTTCAGGAGGCTCGCATGTACTACCGATCCATGTTCCCCCGCGATCTGCTCGCCGAACTCGAGCGGCTGCAGCGGGAGGTGCCGCAGACCGTCGAACCCGGGCCGAGCATTCGCGGCCAGAAGCGCGGCTATCCTGCCCTCAACGTGGGTGGCACCCCGAATGCCGTGGAGATCTACGCCTTCGCGCCGGGTCTCGACCCGGCCACGCTGGACGTGCAACTGGAGAAGGGCATCCTGACCATTGCCGGCGAGCGCAAGGCGCCGGCCGTCTCCGAGCAGGCCACCGTGCATATCGGCGAGCGCTTTGCCGGGCGTTTCCGTCGCGTGGTGTCCCTGCCCGACGACATCGACCCCAATTCCATCGTCGCCAAGTACCGCGACGGCGTGCTGCACGTCAGCGTGCAGCGCCGTGAAGAAACCCAGCCGCGCCGCATCAGCATCCAGTAAGCCCCGGAGGACCGACCATGAGCGACACCAACCAAGCCCCCAAGAGCGCCGCCGCGACCCACGAGGACGCCGCGCTGCTGCCCCCCGTCGATGTGCTGGAGGACGCCGGTGGCATCACGCTGTATGCCGACCTGCCCGGCGTGCCGAAGGACCGCCTCAGCCTGCACGTGGAGGCCGACGTGCTGACCATCGATGGTGAAGTGGTGCTCGAAGCACCGGAGGGCATGGAGCTGACCCACACCGAGGTCGGCCTGCCGCGCTACCGCCGCCAATTCACGCTGTCGAAGGAACTCGACGCCGGCAAGGTGAAGGCCAGCTTCGAGCATGGCGTGCTGACCCTGCGCATTCCCAAGGCCGAGCACGCCCAGCCGCGGCGCATCGAGGTACAGGTGGTGTAAGGCTGTCGGCGGGGCAGGGCATGCACTTGTGGCTCCGCCCAAGCCCAATCCGAATCTCTGTGGGGGCGAATGAATTCGCCCCCACAGGCAAGGTGCCGGGAGGCCGGCCCTCAGTACACGCCGTAATTGAAGGCCAGTTCGATGCGCTGGCTGTGGCTGAGTCCTGCCAGCCCGACGAGGCGCTTGCCGTCGCTGCGCAGGCCGTAGCGACGCTCGATCTCGGCCAAGTAGCGGGACGCGCGGCGGAAGCGGCCTTCATAGGTGGCTACCGGCAACAGGTAGAGGTGGGACGTCCAGTACAGCTCGCCGGGCACCACCGGCAGGCCGCTGAGCTTGCGCGCGTAGTCGCTGACACGGGTGTTCGTGTAGATGACCAGCGCGTTGTAGCCCACGTCCTGAGCGAAGTCGTAACGCCGCCGGCGGTCAGGGATGAAGACGCTCCAGCCGTTCCGGGAGAAGGCGTGGGGCGCCACGTCCACCAGCTGCCCGTCCGGCGCCAGCCACACGGAATGGAAGGTGAAGCCGTGGGCGCCCTGCTGCGGCCCAGCGTGGGCTGGCAGGCTGTGCAGCCAGCCGAAACACTGGCGCCCGCCCGACGCCGCCACGGTATCGCGCACCACCGCATGGCAATACACGTCGCTACCGGCTGCCCCGGCGCCATGGTGGCGGACCCGCAGCGGTGTGCCGCCGGCAAAGTCGCGCAGGCGCTGGTCGACGACGGGCGGCAGCAGGGCGGCGGACGGAGCCATGACGGTGGAGCGATTGAACGGGGGGCGGAAGTTAGCATGCACTATCGCGCCGCTTCCACTGTGCCGGCCAGATATCTTCGTGCCCGGTCTTTTCTCGCGCGGCGGCGTCGAACATCCCTTGCACGATGTGCAATATCGGCGGGTAAATAAAGGATACACACGGCGTGGCGGCGTGCATGGGGTTGACCGGGGCGTTATGATCGCTCGGACACGTCATCCCGAGACTCCCCGTCCCCGTCGATCCCATGCGGACCCCTGTGCCGTCGTCCGAAGTGCCGAAGTGCGCTGCCCCCTCTGCTGCTGCCGACGAGCACCCGGAAGGGGGGGCGGTGGCGCGCCCGGGAGGCCCGCGGGCCGCCACCGGGTGGTCCTGTTGCAAGTCCCTCGGTGGCTTCCTGGTTTTCGCCGTTGGCGTGCTGTTGCTGCTCGGTTTCTTCCTGGCGGAGAGCTACCAGGGCCAGACCCGGCTGGCGACCGCCAACGCGCGGAACCTCGTCGAGGTGCTGGAGGCGCGCCTGGATGTGTCCCTGCGGCGTACCGAGACGACCCTCGCCGCCCTAGCGGCGGAGGTCCCCGTCGAGGCCCTCGATCTCTCCGCCCGGGAGCGCTACGCGCCGGACCTGCACCGCAAGCTCGCCGCCTGGGCCCAGCATTTTCCCGAGATCAGCGGGCTACGCCTGATAGACCGGGACGGCAACGTGCTGTACCTGTCCGAGAGTCTCGCCACGGGTACGCCGCCGAGCGCACGGGGGCGCAGCTATTTCGAGGTGCTGAAGCAGCATCCGGAGCACCCGTTGTTCTTCTCCGAGGTCAGTGTCGGGCGCATCAGCCACCGGCCGCAGCTCTTCGCCGCGCTGCCGGTCCGCGATGCCCAGGGGCGTTTTGCCGGTGCGGCGATGGCCCCGCTTGAACTCGACTACCTGTCCACGCTGGTGCACGCCATCGATCTCGGCCTGCATGGGGTCGTCACCTGGCGGCGCAGCGATGATGCGCGGCTGGTGATGCGCATTCCGCCGCGGCCAGAGGCCGTTAACCACGCGCTCTCCGGCAATCCGATGCACGCGCGTATCGAGCAGGGTGACCGGGAAGGGATCATCCGCTTCCAGGCCGCACTCGATGGGCAGGAGCGCATCTACGCGTACAAGCGGGTCGGCGCCTATCCCTTCTATGTGGCGGTGGGGCTGGCGACGGTCGATTTCCTTGCCGAGTGGTGGCGGACGGCCTTGATCGCGACGGTGTCGACGGTGGCCTGCCTGGCACTGCTGGCGGTGCTGCTGTGGCGCCAGGCTCGCTACCGGCAGGATCTGGAGCTTACGGTGGCCCGCCGTACCGAGGAGCTGCTGCAGGCCACCCGGGCCGCGGAAGGCGCCAACCTGGCCAAGAGCGCCTTCCTGGCCAACATGTCCCACGAGATCCGAACGCCGCTCAATGCGATCATCGGCATGGCGCACCTGCTGCGCCGCGGCGGCCTGAATGTCCGCCAGACCCAGCAGCTCGGCAAGCTGGAGGCGGCGGGTGTTCATCTGCTGCACATCATCAATGCGGTGCTCGAACTGAGCAAGATCGAAGCGGGCAAGCTCAGCATGGATGAGGTGCCGCTCCATCTGGAACGCATCGTCGACGGGGTGGCGGACCTGATCCGCGGGCAGGTCGACGAGCGCCATCTGCGCCTCGACGTGCAACTGCAGCTACCGGCCTGTGCGCTACTGGGGGACGCGACCCGCCTGCAGCAGGCTTTGCTGAACTACGCCAACAACGCGGTGAAGTTCACCGAGGCCGGCGCCATCACGCTGCGCATCGAGACGCTGGAAGAGGATGCGCATAGCGTGCTGCTGCGCTTCGTCGTTGCGGACAGCGGCATCGGCATCGCGCCGGAAGCCATGCCGCGTCTGTTCAACCTGTTCGAGCAGGCCGACAACAGCATGACGCGCAAGTATGGCGGGACCGGCCTCGGGCTGGCGATCACCCGCAAGATCGCCCAGCTGATGGGCGGTGAGGCCGGCGCCAGCAGCATGCCGGGGCAGGGCAGCACGTTCTGGTTCACCGCCCGCCTGCGCAAGGGCGGGCAGGCCTTGTCCGTCAGCACGCTGCACGCCGAGGAGAGTGCGGAAGAGTGCCTGGCGGCCCGCCATCAGGGGCGCCGCGTCCTGCTGGTGGAGGACGAGCCGGTCAATCGGGAGATCATGCTGAGCCTGCTCGGCGATGTGGGGTTGCTGGTGGATGCCGCCGAGGACGGCGTGCAAGGGCTGGACATGGCCGCCGCCACCGACTATGCCCTGATCCTGATGGACATGCAGATGCCCGGGATGGACGGTCTCGAAGCCACGCGCCGCATCCGTGCGTTGCCCGGTGGGCGGAAGGTGCCGATCCTTGCGCTCACCGCCAACGCCTTCGCCGAAGACAAGGCCCGCTGCCTGGAGGCCGGCATGAACGATTTCATCGCCAAGCCGGTGACACCGGAGCTGCTGTTCGCGCTGTTGAATCGCTGGCTGTCGGAGACTGCGCTGAGCTGAGACTGCGGTCGGAACGCGCGGGGGGTGAGGCCCGCGGACGAATCGTCTCCCAACAGGGAGGCCGCGGTCGGCTACAACGGGACCAGCTCTTCGACCCGCTCCAGTCCTTCGGTGACCTGTCCGAGCCGCTCCACCGTCTGGGCCAAGTGCGCCGCGGTGAGTCCGCCGTCCTTGTTGCCCGCAGCGGCCTCCAGGGCTGCGGCGGCTTCGCCGAGATCGTAGGCGCCCAGGGTACGGGCGATGCCTTTAAGGGTATGGGCGAGCCGGACCTGGGTGCCCCAGTCGCCAGCGGCCATGGCCTGGGCAAAGTTGGGCTCGAAGGTCTTGCCGTGGGTGTCCCGGAATTTGGCCAGCAGGCGACACAGGGATTTCATCTTGCCGACATAGGTCAGGCCGACCGCCACGTCGATCCCGGGCAGTTCCGGATAGTGCGCGGCAGGCGTCTCGTCCTCGGCGAGCGTGGCGGCAGCGATGCGCTCGGGGGGCAGCTGGGCGGCGATCTCGTCGAACAGCACATCCATGCAGATCGGCTTCGCCACGTGAGCGTTCATCCCGGCCTGTCGGCAGGCCTCCTTTTCGTCGGCCATGGTGTTGGCGGTCAGGGCGATGATCGGCAGGTCCTGGCAGTCGGGGTTCTGCCGCAACAGGCGGGTTGCCGTGAAGCCGTCCATCACCGGCATCTGCACGTCCATCAGGATCAGGTCGGGGCGCTGGCTGGCCACGACCTCCAGCGCCTCCTTGCCATTGGCCGCAAAGCGGACCGCCAGGCCGACGTTGCCCAGTAGTTCGCCGATGATCTCCCGATTGATTTCCACGTCCTCGACGACCAGGATGTCCAGCCCCTGGAAGCGCGACCAGGGCCGGGTGGTGGCGCCACGCCGCTCGATGACCGGTGCGCCCTGTTCCGGAAAGCCGAGGCTGTTGGCGATCTCGACATACAAGTGGCGGGCGCTGACCGGTTTGGCCAGCAGGCCGTCGATCTCGCCGGCGACGGCATCGAGCTCCTTGTGGTGGCTGAAGGCGGTGACCAGCAGCATCGGCGGGCATTTCATCTGCCGGGCGCCGTAAACCGCCTTCAGACGGCGGATCGTCTCGATGCCGTCCATCCCCGACATGCGCCAATCGACGAGACACAGCAGGTAGTCGGGCGGCGCTGCCGCGTCCAGGCGGGCCAGAATCTCGTCGCCGCTACTGGCGAGCTCGACCTGCAAGCCCAGCTGCCTGCACAGATGGGCATGGATGTGCTGTGCCACCGGGTTGTCGTCGATCACCAGCACCGGTCGGGCGGCATGGGCGGCCAGCTGTTGCCCGAAGTCCCCGATGCCGCGCCGGCGATCGGGGCCGAGAGCCTTGAAGCGTGCCGTGAAGTGGAAGGTGCTGCCGGCCCCGAGGGTGCTTTCGACCCAGATCCTGCCGCCCATCAGCTCGACGAGCTGGCGACAGATGGTCAGGCCGAGGCCGGTTCCGCCATAGCGGCGAGTGGTCGAGGAGTCGGCCTGGGTGAAGGGGCAGAATAGCCGCGCCGCCTGTTCCTCGCTGAGGCCGATGCCTTCGTCGCTGACCGAGAAATGCAGTTCGACCTCGTCCTGTTCCACCGGGCCGGCCAGCGCCGCCACGATCACGTTGCCGCCGGTGGAGAACTTGAGGGCGTTCGATACCAGATTGGTCAGGATCTGGCCGAGCCGCAGAGCGTCGCCTTCGAGCAGCCGGGAGTCGTCGTCGATGTCGTAGTGCAGTTCGATGCCCTGTTCCTCGGCACGCAGCGCGACGATGCCGGAGAGCTGCTCGAATACCGCTTCGAGCACGAACGGGGCGCGTTCGAGGTCCAGCTTGCCCGCTTCGATCTTCGAGAAATCGAGGATGTCGTTGATGATGGTAAGCAGGCTCTCCGAGGCGGCCCGGATCTTGCCGATGTAGTTGGCCTGCCGTGGGCTCAGATAGGTCGCCAGCGCCAGGTCGGCCATGCCGATGATGGCGTTCATCGGGGTCCTGATCTCGTGGCTCATGTTGGCCAGGAAGGCACTCTTGGCGGTGTTCGAGCGGAGGGCGTCCTGGCGCGCGCTATCGAGTTCGGCCATCAGGCGATGGCTGCGGGTAACGTCGCGGGCGATGCCGAGCACGCCGATCAGGCGGCCGGAGTCGTCGTACATCGGCGTCTTGATGGTCTCCAGCATTTCCTGGTGGCCGTCGTCCTGGTAGGTCACCGTCTCTTCGTTGACGCAGGGCTGGCCGCGCTCGATGGCATATAGGTCGTGCTGCCGGAAGGCGTTGGCCTGTTCGGTCGGGAGAAAGTCGTGATCGGTCTTGCCGATGATCTCGCTTTCGGAGGCTCCGAGAAGACGTTCGAACTTGTTGTTGCAGGTGATGAAGACCCCTTGGGGATCCTTCAGCCAGACCAGGTCGGGCAGGGTGTTGATCAGCGTGCGCAGCTGCCGGCGCTCCTGTTCGAGCAGGGTGATGGATTCCTTCAGCCTGTCCTTCATGTGCAGGATCGAGGAGGCGAGGCTGTGCTCGTCGCCGTAGGCGACGTCCACCTCCACGCTCAGATCCCCCATCGCGATCTGATGGGCCACCTGCTGCATGGCGACCGGCTCGCCCCCCAGGCGGCGCAGGATGGAGCGGGCGCTCACCAGCATCATGCCCCCTGCCAGCAGTACGCCGCCGATGGTCAGCACGCCGACCAGCAGGCGGACGCGGGTTGCCGTCAGATACAGGTTGTTCGACGTCTGGTCGGCGAAGGCCGAGGCGATCTTCACCGTTGCATCGACGGTGGCCCGATGGGCTTCATAGCGCTCCAGCAGCGTCCGCTGGAGTTCGGCGGCTTCGGCCGTATCGTCGCGCTGGAGGGCGGCGACATAGTCGTCGAACAGGAAGCGCCAGTAGGCGTCGGCCGTGCGCTTCTGGGTTGCCAGCAGCGCGTCCCGGAGCTCGGGGCTGAGCGCCTGTTGTGCCCAATAGGTGTTGCGCTCGTCGTACTTTCGCTTGAGGGAGGACAGCTTGCCCAGCAGCGGAGGGCGCTCTGCCGCACGGGCCTGCCCGAGTTGCAGGGCCGTCAGCTGGGCCTCGATGACGTACAGCGGCGGTGGCAGCACATCGGCAATGACATCCTTGCCCTGGGCCATGCCGTGGGCAGCGTCGATGATCGATTGCGTCGCGCTCCAGACGATGATGACCAGGCCCGCGAAGAGGGCGCACACCACGGCCGCGACGACGAGCAACTGCTTTTTTACATTGAGCGATTGGAACACCGTTCCTCCCTTGGTTCTGCCGGGAGCGGGGCGTTATCGCCGCCGCGGCTGCGTATTGTTTCCGATTCCGGTGGCAGTGAGGGAGACAGGGGCACGGGGCGCGTGCTTTGTGACCATTTGACACACCTGGCGCTGCCGTTGCCGGGTGGGGAGCGGGGGGCCGTTCGCCAACTATACTGCAGCGCTGGAGTCATGCGCGCTGGCGGGTATGCTTGGCGCCTTGTGTCCTTGAGCGGAGTACGCTGCGATGTTCATCGAGTCTCCCGACCAGGTTCCGCTGCGCGAACTGGTCACCGCGGCCGGTGATGCCTTCCTGGTGCCTGAACTCATCCTGCGGGTGGATGACGAATCCCTGCGTGGCTGGCAGTTGCGTTACGGTGACTGGACGGATTATCCCGATCGGCCCGGCGGGCGGGAGGGCGTGGAACAGGCGCTGCAGGCTGCGGTCCTCGACATGCGTTTCCGCATCGAAACCCTGGGGAAATAGGCCAGGTGGCGCCGGCTCGACCGGAGCGTCCCTTGGCCGTGCCCTCTTTGCCAGGAGTAGCCATGAGCACCCATACCGTCCGCCTCCATCGGGTTCTGCGCGCACCGCCGGAGCGCATCTACCGGGCCTTTGTCGATCCCGCCGCGATGGCCAAGTGGCTGCCGCCCCATGGCTTCACCGGCACCGTCCACCAGTTGGATGCACGGGTTGGCGGTACCTACCGCATGTCCTTCACGAACCTGGGCAGCGGGCACAGCCATGCCTTCGGCGGCACCTACCTGGAGTTGGAGCCGGCTGCGCGGCTGCGCTACACAGGGCTCTTCGACGACCCCAACCTGCCCGGCGAGATGCAGACCACGGTCGTACTCAGTCCGGTGTTCTGTGGCACCGAGCTGAACATCGTGCAGGAAGGCATCCCTGAGATCATCCCGGTACAGGCTTGTTACCTGGGTTGGCAGGAATCGCTGCAGCTGCTCGCCCAGTTGGTCGAGCCCGAGATTCCGGGCTGAGGCGGGGCGGCAAGATGCAAAAAGGGGCGCATTGCGCGCCCCTTATGCCGACCGATAGCAGGCAATAGCCGGGTCTCAGTCTCCCTTCGGACCGTTGTGGCAGTTGTAGCAGCCGACCTTGGTGCCGGCGGCCAGCGTGTAGGCCTTGCTGTCGTGGGTGAAGGTCTTGGCGATTTTCACCTGGGACAGCGGGCTGCCACGGTAGTCACTGCCGTGGCAGGCGGTACAGGACGACGCGCCGCCCGATTCGACCATGTCGCCATGGGCGTCGACCCAGCTCTGGCCGATGGTGTGCATACCGTGGGGGCCACCGTTCTTCGTCAGCGGAACCTTGGCGTGGCATACCGTGCATTCGGTGATCGTGCCGGCGTAGCCCTGGATGGCCTTCGACTGCAGCAGGTCGTTGTCGTGGCTGTTCGCCCAGGTCTGGTTCTTCGACGAGTACTCGGCGTGGGTGGAGCCGTGGCAGGCCTCGCACTGGTTCTTGCCGTGGCCGACGCTGAAGCGGAACAGGGAGAAGCCGGTCTTCGGCGTGTTGGCGTTGGTGGCGAAGCGGGCGTCGGTGACCACGCGCAGCGCGCCGGTCGTTACGTCGGTGACGGCCGTCGTTTCACGCTTGCCGTCGTGGTGACAGGACTGGCAGTTGGGCTGTTGCAGCCAGCCGACCCGGCTGGCCTTGCCGACCGCGCCCATGTTGCCGTGGCAGCTCTGGCAGTCGAGGCCCGGGGTTTCGCTCATGGCGCCGCGCAGGCACTTGGTGACGGAGCCCGGGTGGCACTGGTAGCAGGAGTCCCGGTTGCCGATGCTGTCCAGCGCGACCTGCTTGAGCGGATCCTTCACCTGGCCGTGCATGCGGTGCATCGCCGAGGTGAGGGCGGAGATCTTCACGCTCTGGCCGTTGGCCGTGACGGTGAAGCCCGGTGAGGCGAGGGCGTTGGATCCGTGGCAGGAGGCGCACAGGGTTGGCGTGCCCTGGTCGGCCCGCTGGGCGAGGCCGCCGCTGGCCACCGGTTGCAGCTTGAGCAGGGCCGCCTGATAGACCGGGTCGTTGGCGTGCTTGTCGTCGTGCAGGCGCAGCACGTTTTTCTTCCAGTCCTTTTCCGGGTCAGCGCTGTAGTTGGCCCAGCCGCGCACGGGAGGCTTGGCCGCGTCCTTGTTGGAATTGCTGGCGTGGCAGCTGATGCAGGTCATCTCGTCGGAGACCGGCAGCACCGTTTGGGTGGTGGCCAGCACGGTGCCGCTGCTGTTCTTGGCGACGACCTTCACCATCGGGTAGTAATTCTTGTTGTAGCCGCTGCTGGTCAGCGTGTCGTCGTAGGGCAGGATCGGTAGGCCTTCGGCCTCGTACCAGCTCTGCACCAGGTTGTAGCTCATCGCGGCCGGCTGGGTGCTCGGCGTCGGGTTGCTGACCGTCGGGTCGTTGAGGTTGAGGCCGCGGTTGGGCGCCGGCGCGCCGCCGTACAGAGCTTTGACGTACTGCCAGAAGTTGGTCTTGTTGGCCGAGGAGGTGTTGATGGAGCCCGACGGGTCGCGCATCGCCTCATAGGTCAGCGTCACGCCGGAGGTGACCTGCTTGCCGTACTGGCGGTCGATCAGCTGGGCGTGCAAGTTGTTGTAGGGCGGCAGGATCGACATGATCGAGTAGTCCTTGCCGTCCACGCAGTGCATGCCCAGGTCGTTCCAGGCCAGCAGCGCGTAACGGGACGCGAAGCTGCCGGTGGTGGTGGTCGTGCTGCTGCTCTGGGTGGTGATGCTTGTCGACGAAACCGAGTTGGTGCCGAGGAAGGGATTGGTGGTGTCGGACCAGTTGCCATTGGCGCTGTCGTCGCTGCGTCTGGAGCTCGTCTTGGTCGTGCTGCCCGTGGCCTTGGTGCTGCGCTCCGAGGTCTGAACCTGTTGCGTGCCGGAACTGGGGAGCAGCTTTTGCAGCCAGTCGGAGTCGGCATAGGCCAGTCCGCCCAGCACGCTGGCAGAGAGGAGCGTCAGTGTGATGCCGAGGCGCCGCTTGCGCCTCGCAGGTGGATTCGTCGTGTGCATGGATGTTCCCGCCTTTGGCTGGTTGGATCACAGTGGATTCGAACGGGCTTGTGGCGGCGCACGACGGGGTCGTGCCTTCAGCGTTCAAGCCTTCTTGTCAGCTGAAGTCATGTGAAAAAAACATCCCTGCAGAGGAAATCAATACCATGACATCAGTGTGGTATTGATTTTAGGTGGGTACTCAATTTGGTTCAATCGTAATTACAAATATTCTTATATTCTAAATATTTGGTAACAACCTGAGCTGGCAAGTGAAGCCCGGGGCCCACTTGCCGTTCATCATCAGGCGCGCTCAGGAGCGTTTGCGGGCCGGCTGCCGTGGCAGGCTGGCATCCGCCTGTTTGGCCATGTCGAGCATCGCATCGCGGGACTTGATGGCCGCGCCGAGCATGCTGCGGACCATTTCATCGACGATCGCCGGGCCGGCCGCCAGCATCGAGGGTGGCGCGGCCTGCGTCTCGCCCGGCTTGTTGGCGCCGAGATTCAACAGTTCGACCATCTCATGCTGGTTGGCGGCGACCACCTCGTTGAAATCGCCGGCGTAGCCAATCACCTGCTCGATGAAGTGCTCGGTCAGGGCGACCTGGGCTTCGCTCCAGCTCTGCAGGTCGCGGGCCCTGGCGAGCGTCTGGACTGTCTCCAGATTGCCCGCCATCAGCGACTGGGCCGCCTTGAGGTTGAGTGAGACCAGACGCTGGGCGCACACGAATGTGCTTTGGTAGAAGGACATCAGGTCGTTGAGCCTGCTGGCGCCAGCAGGCGCGTAGAAGTTCTGCAGCGGGAACATGGGCACCTCACCGATGTGGTCGTGGGAACCCATACGCTACGCGCTTCGCACGGGGCGGCGCTTGCTCGATGTCAATGAGCGTGCACGCTGAGCCTCCATTCAGGCGGTCTCGACGGCGGCTGTGCGGGCGGTCTTGAAGATCAGTTCCTCGAGGATGTGCTCCAGCACGCTGCGCAGGGACGGCAGCAGGATGTGCGGGTCGAGGTCCGGATTGCGGATCATGCGCACAGTCAGGCCCTCGAAGACCGCGTAGAGCACTTCCAGTGGTCCTTCCATCTGGCTGTCGGTACAGCTCACGCCACGGAATGCCAGGCCTTCGCGGACGAGTTCGACCAGGCGCTCGCGGGCGGTGCGGTCGGCGGTCTGCACGATAGTGGCGACGTCCGGGTTGCGCGCGGCTTCGGAGATGATCTCCAGCATCAGCGGCGCGTCCTGGTCGTTGTTGAGTTCTTCGGTGCAGTTCTGGATGTCATCCACCATCGCCCGCAGGATGTCGCCGTCGGCACTGGCGGCGCGGATGCGCTGGGTGATGGTCAGCAGGTTGAGCAGGTCGCGTTCGACAATCGCCGCGATGATCGCTTCCTTGTTCTCGAAGTAGTGGTAGATGTGGCCGACGCTCATGCCGGCGGCCTTCGAGATCTGCGCCATGCTGGCGCCGTGGAAGCCCTGACGGCGGAAGCACTCGGTGGCTGCGTTGAGCACCTGGGCCTTGCGGGCCTCGGCGCGGGGCTGCTCCTGCTGGGCGTAAGTCTGTGTGTTCATGGCTGTTTTCTCCTCGTCCTCGTTTCATGGGGCAACCCTTGCGTTGAGGGTCTGCCATCTGTAGGCGTTTGCTTATACGGCAAATTCTAATATAGAATGAGCGCTCGAACTAGAATGAGCGTTCATTCTTTTGTGGGCGCCGAATATTTTTTGCTCTCCCCAACGGGCAGTTTTCGCGCCCACTCTAGGCAGGAAAGGTGTTGGATATGCAGATCGAAATGAACAGGGCGGTGTGTTCCGCTGGGTTTCTGCTGGTGCTGGGCAGTGTGATCTTGAGCGGCTGCGGCGAGCCGAAGGCTGCCGGTGAACAGCACGCGATGGGGCCGACCGAAGTCGGCGTGGTGGAGATCCAGCCGCAGAAGGTCGCGCTGACCACCGAGCTGGCCGGCCGTACCGCTGCCTACATGGTTTCCGAGGTGCGGCCGCAGGTCGGCGGCATCATCCAGAAGCGGCTGTTCACCGAGGGCGGTGACGTGGCCGCCGGCCAGCCGCTGTACCAGATCGATCCGGCCACCTACCAGGCTGCCTTCGAGAGCGCCCGCGCCAGCCTCGCCAAGGCCGAGGCCAACCTGGCGAGCTCCCGCAGCAAGGCGTCCCGTTACGAGGAGTTGGTGGCCATCAAGGCGGTGAGCCAGCAGGATTACGACGACGCCCAGGCCGCCCTCAAGCAGGGCCAGGCCGATGTGGCGGCGGCCAAGGCAGCGGTCGAGACTGCGCGCATCAACCTGGCCTACACCAAGGTCGCGGCGCCGATCGCCGGGCGCATCGGCCGTTCGACGGTGACGCCGGGCGCGCTGGTGACGGCCAGCCAGCAGACCGCGCTGGCCACCGTGCAGCAGCTTGACCCGATCTATGTAGACGTGACCCAGTCCAGCGCCGAGCTCTTGCGCCTCAAGCGCGACCTGGCTAGCGGCCAGCTCAAGAAAGCCGGCGCGAGCCAGGCAGCGGTCAAGTTGGTGCTGGAGGACGGCAGCGCCTATCCGCTGCCCGGCAAGCTGCAGTTCTCTGATGTGACGGTTGACCAGAGCACCGGCACGATCACGCTGCGCGCGGTCTTCCCCAACCCGAAGGGCGACCTGCTGCCCGGCATGTACGTGCGCACGGTGCTCGAAGAAGGCGTCGACGAGCAGGCCATCCTCGTGCCGCAACAGGGCGTCAGCCGCGACACCAAGGGCAACCCGACCGCGATGGTGGTCGGCGCCGACGGCAAGGTGGAGCAGCGCACCCTCAAGACCAGCCGCGCGCTGGGCGACAAGTGGCTGGTCAGCGAAGGCCTGAAGGCCGGCGACAAGCTGATCGTCGACGGCCTGCAGAAGATCCATCCGGGTGCGCCGGTCAAGCCGGTGGCGGCCACCAAGGCCGAGGCGCCGACGTCGGCCGGCCCGGCGGTCGCGGCACGCTAAGGGAGTACGCGCATGTCCCGTTTCTTCATCGACCGGCCCATCTTCGCGTGGGTCATCGCGATCGTCATCATGCTCGCCGGCGTGCTGGCGATCCGCACGCTGCCGATCTCCCAATATCCGCCGATCGCCCCGCCCGCGGTGTCGATCAGCGCGACCTATCCCGGCGCCTCTGCCAAGACCCTGGAGGACACCGTCACCCAGGTGATCGAGCAGAAGATGAAAGGCATCGACCACCTTACCTACATGTCGTCGGCCAGCGACTCGTCGGGCTCGGTGACGATCACCCTGACCTTCGATGCCGGTACCGATCCGGACATCGCCCAGGTGCAGGTACAGAACAAGCTGTCCCTGGCCACCCCGCTGCTGCCGCAGGAGGTGCAGAAGCAGGGCGTGCAGGTTGCCAAGGCCACCAGCAACTTCCTGATGGTGGTCGGCTTCGTGTCCGAAGACGGCAGCCTCAACGACATCGACCTGGGTGACTACGTCGCCTCCAACGTGCAGGACATCGTCTCGCGCATCAACGGCGTCGGTGAGACCCAGCTGTTCGGCAGCAAGTACGCGATGCGCATCTGGCTCGATCCGGCGAAGCTGCACAACTACAAGCTGACTCCGGCCGACATCAGCGCCGCCATTACCGCCCAGAACGCGCAGGTCTCGGCCGGCCAGCTCGGCGGCATGCCGTCGCCGAAGGGGCAGCGCCTCAATGCGACGATCACCGCCCAGAGCCGCCTGCAGACGCCAGAGCAGTTCGGTGCGATCCTGCTGCGCACCACCGCCGACGGCGCCTCCGTGCGCCTGCGCGACGTCGCGCGCATCGAGCTCGGCGGCGAGTCCTACGACGTGGTGGCGCGCTACAACGGCAAGCCGGCCACTGGCCTGGCGATCAAACTGGCCACCGGCGCCAATGCGCTGGACACCGCCGACGCGGTGAAGGCCAAGCTGAACGAGCTGTCCAAGTTCTTCCCGCCGGGCGTGAAGGCCGTGGCGCCCTACGACACCACGCCCTTCGTGAAGGTCTCCATCGAGGAAGTGGTGAAGACCCTGATCGAAGCCATCGTGCTGGTCTTCTTGGTGATGTACCTGTTCCTGCAGAATTTCCGCGCCACGCTGATCCCGACCATCGCGGTGCCGGTGGTGCTGCTCGGCACCTTCGGGGTGCTTGCCGCGGCCGGCTTCTCGATCAACACGCTGACGATGTTCGGCGTGGTGCTGGCCATCGGCCTGCTGGTGGACGACGCCATCGTGGTGGTGGAGAACGTCGAGCGGGTGATGAGCGAGGAGGGCCTGTCGCCGAAGGAAGCGACCCGCAAGTCGATGAACCAGATCACCGGCGCGCTGATCGGCATCGCGCTGGTGCTGTCGGCGGTGTTCGTGCCGATGGCCTTCTTCGGTGGTTCCACCGGCGTCATCTACCGCCAGTTCTCGATCACCATCGTGTCGTCGATGGTGCTGTCGGTGGTGGTGGCGCTGGTCCTCACACCGGCGCTCTGCGCAACGCTGCTGAAGCCGGTGGAGAAGGGGCACACGGCCGGCGAGGGCGGCTTGCTCGGCGGTTTCTTCGGCTGGTTCAACCGCGCCTTCGAGCGCAGCAACGCGGGCAGCCGCTCCGTCGTCGCCCGCATGCTGGGCAGCAGCAAGCGTTACCTGCTGATCTACGGCCTCATCGTGGTCGGCATGGGCGCGCTGTTCCTGCGCCTGCCGACCGCCTTCCTGCCGGACGAGGACCAGGGCTTCCTGATGTCCCAGGTGATCCTGCCCGCCGGCTCGACCGCCGAGAGCACGCTGGCGGTCATGGAGAAGGTCGAGCACCACTTCCTGGAAGACCAGAAGGAGGCCGTGGATTCCATCTTCACCGTTACCGGCTTCAGCTTCGCCGGTAGCGGCCAGAACAACGGGATGGCCTTCATCAACCTGAAGGACTGGAGCGAGCGCAAGCGCCCCGACCTGAAGGTGGCGGCGGTGGCCGGCAAGGCGATGGGCTATTTCTCCACCTTCCGCAACGCGATGGCCTTCGCCTTCGCGCCGCCGGCGGTGGTGGAACTCGGCAACGCCAGCGGCTTCGACTTCCAGCTGCAGGACCGCGCCGGCCTCGGCCATCAGGCCCTGATCGACGCCCGCAACCAGCTCCTCGGCATGGCCGCTCAGAACCCGCTGCTGGTCGGCGTGCGCCCCAACGGCCAGGACGATACCCCCGAGTACAAGCTCGACATCGACCACGCCAAGGCCGGCGCGCTGGGCCTGTCCCTGGCCGACATCAACAACGCCCTGCAGACCGCCTGGGGCAGCGCCTACGTCAATGACTTCATCGACAAGGGCCGCGTCAAGCGGGTCTACCTGCAGGGCGACGCCTCGGCCCGCATGCAGCCGGAAGACCTGAACAAGTGGTACGTGCGCAACAGCAACGGTGACATGGTGCCCTTCTCGTCCTTCGCGTCGGCCCACTGGGCTTATGGCTCGCCGCGCCTTGAGCGTTACAACGGCTTGCCGTCGGCGGAGATCATGGGCTCCGCGGCGCCCGGCCACAGTACTGGCGAGGCGATGGCGGCGATGGAGGACATGGCGTCCAAGCTGCCGGCTGGCATCGGCTTCGAATGGACCGGCCTGTCCTACCAGGAGCGCCTGTCCGGCTCCCAGGCGCCGGCCCTGTACGCGATCTCGCTGCTGGTGGTGTTCCTGTGCCTGGCCGCGCTGTACGAGAGCTGGTCCATCCCGTTCGCGGTGATGCTGGTGGTGCCGCTGGGGATCATCGGCGCGCTGCTGGCGGCGATGATGCGCGGGCTGTCCAACGACGTGTACTTCCAGGTCGGCCTGCTGATGACCATCGGCCTGTCGGCGAAGAACGCGATCCTGATCGTCGAATTCGCCAAGGAGCAGATGGAGCACGGCAAGAGCCTCATCGACGCGACGCTGGAGGCGGTGCGCCTGCGCCTGCGGCCGATCGTCATGACCTCGCTGGCCTTCATCCTCGGCGTGTTGCCGCTGGCTCTCTCCAGCGGTGCCGGCTCCGGCGCGCAGAACGCCATCGGCACCGGCGTGATCGGCGGCATGCTGTCCGCCACCGTGCTGGCTGTGCTGTTCGTGCCGCTGTTCTTCGTGGCCGTGCGGCGGGTGTTCCGGGGCAAGACCGCTCTGGATGCCGCCCCGGCCGAATCCATCCCTGCCCAGGAGGTGCGCTGAGATGCCCCGCATGACTCTTCTCGCCGCAGCGCTGGCCTCCGCCGTGCTGGCCGGCTGCGCCACGCTGGCGCCCGACTACGCGACGCCGGCCGCGCCGGTGCCGCAGCAATGGCCGGTCGGCGCGGGGGCCACGGCTTCTGCTGCCGCCGCGGCCGACATCGGCTGGCAGGACTTCTTCACCGATGCGCGCCTGCGCCAGCTCATCGCGCTGGCCCTGGACAACAACCGGGATCTCCGCGTCGCCGCCCTCAACATCGAGAAGGCCCGCGCCCAGTACCAGATCCAGCGTGCCGACCTGTTCCCGACCGTGCAGGCGACGGCCGGCGGCACCGGCCAGCGCACGCCGGCCAGCCTGTCCACCACCGGCCAGGCGATGACCACCCACCAGTACACCGCCGGCCTCGGCTTCGCGTCCTACGAGCTGGACTTCTTCGGCCGTATCCGCAGCCTCAAGGACCAGGCCCTGTACCAGTTCCTCGGCACCGAGGAAGCCCGGCGCAGCGCGCAGATCAGCCTGGTGGCCGAGGTCGCCAGCGCCTACCTGACGCTGGTCGCCGACAACGAGCGCCTGAAGCTGGCCGAGGAAACCCGTGTCAGCCAGCAGAGCTCCTACGACCTCACCAAGCGCCGCTTCGAGCTGGGCAGCGCGTCGGAGCTGGATCTGCGCCAGGCCCAGACCAGCGTCGATTCGGCGCGCGTGGACGTTGCCCGCTACACCGGCCAGCTGGCCCAGGACCGCAACGCGCTGGCGCTGCTGATCGGTGGGCCGTTGCCCGACGAGTTGGCCCAGCCGGGCGAACTGGGCAGCGTCTCGGCGCTGGCCGGCTTGCCCGACGGCGTGCCGGCGGACGTGCTGCAGCGACGCCCCGACGTGCTGCAGGCGGAGCGTGCGCTGCAGGCCGCCAACGCCAACATCGGCGCGGCGCGGGCGGCCTACTTCCCGAGCATCACGCTGACCGCCAAGGGCGGCGTCGCCAGCAGCCAGCTGTCCGAGCTGTTCAAGGGCGGTGCCGGTGCGTGGAGCTTCGCGCCGCAGATCACCCTGCCGATCTTCGACGCCGGGCGGATCAGCGCCAACCTCAAGGTTGCCGAGGCGGACCGGGCGATCGGCCTGGCCCAGTACGAAAAGGCCGTGCAGACCGCCTTCCGCGAAGCCGCCGATGCCTTGTCGCTGCGCACGCCGCTGGAAGGCCAGCTGGCCGCCCAGCAATCCCTTGTGGACGCCACCGCGGCCAGCTACCGGCTGTCCAAGGCGCGCTTCGACAAGGGCGTGGACAGCTACCTAGCGGTGCTCGACTCCCAGCGCGCCCAGTACAGCGCCGAGCAGAGCCTCATCACCGTCCGGCTGGCCGGGCTGAGCAATCAGGTCACGCTGTACAAGGTGCTCGGCGGGGGGGCGAAGTAAGCCAAATCCTGTGGGGGGGGCTTGAATAGCCCCCCGCGGGGGTGGAACCCCCCGAGGGGGGAAGCAATGGACCCCCCACCCCCAACCCCCCCCCAACCCCCCCCGGGGTGCTCACCCACCCCCCGTTGGGCTATTGAATTCGCCCCCACAGCAGAAGCCCCACCGAAAGGCTCCCGGCGATATTCGGCCCCCAGGAATCTCTCCCTGGGGCTGGGCGAATCAATTCGCCCCTACAGGATTCTCCTGCCCCGCCCGCGCCTGCTGGGCGGCCAGGATTTCCGGCAGGTTCAGCTCGATCCAGTCGGCCAGCGCCTCGACCTTGCGGCCGATCTGCTCGCCCAGCGGCGTTAGCGTGTATTCCACGTGGGGCGGCACCACCGGGTAAGAGACCCGCGTGACGAAGCCGTCGCTCTCCAGCTGCTGCAGTGTCTGCGCCAGCATCTTCTCGCTGATCCCGTTCACCTTGCGGCGCAGGTCGCTGAAGCGGTGCGTGCCGCCGAGCAGGCCGACCAGCAACAGCACGCCCCAGCGGCTGGTCACGTGCTTCAGCACCTCGCGGGACGGACACTTCTCGGCGAACACATCTCCGCGCCGCATCATCTCGGCCAGGGTCGGGCGGGCCTCGGCCCCGTCGTCGTGGTCTGCATTCATGATTAAACTTACCTTTTGGTGCGCACTTACTAAAAGTTAGTTAGGCGGATATTCTGCCGCTTCCTCTCTCCCGGATAAAGGAAGTCGCATCATGATCGTCGTTACCGGCGCCTCCGGCCAGCTCGGCCGCCTCGTCATCGAGAACCTGCTGCAAACCGTTCCCGCCGCCCAGATCGTCGCCGCCGTGCGCACGCCGGCCAAGGTCGCCGACCTCGCCGCCCGCGGCGTGCAGGTCCGCGAGGCCGACTACAACCGGCCGGAAACCCTCGACACCGCCCTTGCCGGCGCCGACAAGCTGCTGCTGATCTCCTCCAGCGAAGTCGGCAGCCGCCTGCCCCAGCACCGCGCGGTGATCGACGCCGCCAAGCGCGCCAAGGTCGGCCTGATCGCCTACACCAGCCTGCTGCGCGCCGACACCACGCCGCTGCCGCTGGGCGCCGAGCACAAGGCCACCGAACAGCTCATCGCCGAATCCGGTCTGCCGGCGGTCATCCTGCGCAACGGCTGGTACACCGAGAACTACCTGGCCAGCATCCCGCCCGCGCTGCAGTACGGTGTGGTGCTCGGCAGCGCCGGCGAAGGGCGCATCGCCTCCGCCGCCCGTGCCGACTACGCCGCCGCCGCGGCCGCCGTCCTCACCCGCGACGGGCAGGCCGGCAAGGTCTATGAGCTGGCCGGCGACGAGTCCTACACCCTCACCGGACTGGCCGCCGAGATCGCCCGCCAGTCCGGCAAGACGGTGGCCTACCAGAACCTGCCCGAAGCCGACTTCAAGGCCGCACTGCTCGGCGCCGGCTTGCCCGAAGGCCTCGCCGCGCTGCTGGCCGAGTCCGACATCGGCGCCTCCAAGGGCGGCCTGTTCGACGACAGCCACCAGCTCAGCCAGCTGATCGGCCGCCCCACCGCTGGCCTGGCGACGCTGGTCAAGGCAGCATTGCAATAAACCCTTAGCGGCGCATCCCCGCGCCGCCGGTTATCCTTGGCATGCACCGGGCGCACGCGCCACATTCTTCCCTGTGGGGGCGAATTCATTCGCCCACGGGATGAAAAAGCGGCCCCGGCGCTGACGTGACTCAACTAACAACACCTGCCCAAACCAACAATCAGGAGACTCCATGAAGCTTTATTTCAAACCCGGCGCCTGTTCCCTGTCCCCGCACATCGCCCTCGAAGAAGCCGGCCTCAAGTACGAGTCCGAAACCGTCGACCTCGCCACCAAGGTCACCGGCAGCGGCGCCAACTACCTCGAGGTCAATCCCAACGGCTACGTGCCGGCGCTGGTCCTCGACTCCGGCGAAGTCCTCACCGAAGGCCCGGCCATCGTCCAGTACATCGCCGACCTCGCCCCGGAAAAGAAGCTCGCGCCCGCCAATGGCAGCCTCGAACGTTACCGCCTGCAAAGCTGGCTCAACTTCATCGGCACCGAACTCCACAAGTCCGCCACCGCCTTCTTCCACCCGATGAGCAAGGACGACTGGAAAGCCGCCGCCAAGCTCAACCTGGAACGCCGCTTCGGCCACGTGAACGCCCACCTCGCCGACAAGCCCTACCTGCTCGGCGAAGACTTCAGCGTCGCCGACGGCTACCTGTTCACCGTGCTGGGCTGGATGAAGTTCATCAAGTTCGACCTCAGCCCCTACCCGAACCTGATCGCGTTCCAGGAACGCGCAGCCGCGCGGCCTGCAGTGCAGGCGGCGATGAAGGCGGAAGGGTTGGTTTGATGTAAAAAGCCGGCGCGAAAGCGCCGGCTTTTTGGGAAATTGCGAGTTCTCGGCCATTACTGCCATCCGTCGCCAGATTATCAACTGACAGTTCCCGACCCTAAGCGGACGTTGCCTTCTCAGGGAAGCAGACGTTCAACGTTGGAGTTCAGGCGACCGCGGAGGGAAACTGTGTGCCGTAGCAGGTCGCCTCGAACGACGGATTAGGCATCGCGAGGCAATAGTCCAAGACGCTTCGCCTCTAGATGAGGGGTGTATGTGACTGGTTCGAACTCGACAGAGAACTCTGACTGGCTTCGTCGACCTTGCCAAAGTTGAACTCCGGGGTTCTGGTTCATGATAATGAGAGCAAGGATCTCGAATGATGCGAAGGCAGCATCCGGCCCGATGAATATGCCCGTAAGTGCTTCAGCTGGGTAGGTGTAGAGAGTTCCGGCCTTGTCATGCATGCAGCGCCACTCTTTCTCGTAGTGCCAGTCGAGCGCCTTGGTGCAGTAGAGGTCAAGCACTTCGCGAGAGTCTTCCTCGTCGGAGCAGAGTAATGGAATGAGATCAACCTGAGGCATCTCTTCGGCATACCGGACCTGACGAGCCTTTGTCAGAGGAGGGCAGTCTGTTCGAAACTCCAGACAGAAGCCTTTAAATCGCCCTCCGTAGTGGCCCCACATCAGCAGGCTGTCGTTGCGCTCGGAGAAGCAGGTAACGCCTCGCGTAGATAAAAACTCCTTCACGGCCTCGTCCAGGACGCTCTGCCCTTGGCGCAAGAGCATGGCACGCATGCTTGCAACATCAAGTCGTTCGAACTGACTACGCGCATTCTCCGGAACATCAGCCTTTGCGAGGTAGTAATTGCGAATCCGTTCGACATCTCTGTCACTAGGCTCCTTGACGCCCGGTGACACTGCACAGTCGTATGGGTCGTTGAAGCAACTCGGCGAGGCAAAGTAGACGGAGTGATTTTTCAGATTCTCCAATGCCTGCGCCGTGAAGGACTCGTACTTGTAGAGGCGTGAGGGAAGAGGCATGGGTTGCGACGCCTAACGAGTGACTTCAACGGCCTGCGCGGCTTTTCGCGCAGGATCGCTGGAATGATGCGTTGGGCAGCATTTCATTGTTCGTTCTGTGGCTCTGTTGCCTGACGCGCACTAGCCGGGAACGCCGAAGACGGCTTTGTGCTCAACTCTAAGAGTCGAGCAAATATCTTCTCCTCACCGTTCAATGGCGCTTGCATGTTCTGTTGCCCAAAGAACGCTGCAAGGTACCCGCAACCTGCATGCAGCACACCGATGAAGATCTCTTCAAGGTGGCGCACAGTCGCGGCTTGAAATGCCTCAGCAGTTGCCTCCCCCTTCAAATGTGCCGAATAGAAGTAGCTGGCCCCGAAGGGAGAACCGTGGATGATCTCGGATGAAACAGAATAGATCAGACCATACGCCGCAAGCAGTCGGGATCCAGATCGAGGGCCCGCCAATTCGCCAACTCTCCTGATGCGGCTTGGAACATCGAGGTTAGTCCATAAGCCCTTGCCCTTGCCGCTAAACTCAGGATACTCCTTCACAAGTGTGGCTGCCGGGTCAGGGTCTAAGCGAACCTCGATTGAGAACTCTCCGCTTCCAAATTTTCGATTGTGGTGACGCCACGCAGCAAAGTCGATGTACCGGATAGCTCGCGCAGCCACGGTGTCGGACTCGGCCAAGAGATAGCTAGCGTTTATGAAGGATTCGATTGCTGATCGGGCGATCGGATATGCGTCCCGAACCGGAATGCCACGAAGTTTCGCCATATGAAGCAGCGTCTCAAATGACTGACCTGCAGCCATCGCCAGAAATGTGCTTGTGCGCCGCTGCCCGTCACCAAGCGAACAAGTTAGCTTTTCTCCCTCGAAGGATACCGGGCCTTCGGACGCGACGAACAGCGCGAGACGAAGAAACTCCTGCTGGAGCATTGCCAAGCCCCGCAAGGCATCAAGGAGCGGAAGTTCTTCCGTATCCATCACAACAGCCAGGTAATAGTATTTAATTTAAATATAAGTCATATTTGACGTTTACGCAGGTTGAAGGCCGTATAGGCAAGTCAAATCTGTACTTGGGGTGCAAGACCCGGCGGACCTTTCGGCAGATTGCATCAAATATTTATGCCATAAGGGGCGGTGAAATACGTTACGCGTTAACTCCCCGTCCACGATTCTGCCTGCAAACAACGCGATTGCCATTTTCTCGTGGAGCGTTCGCCACTGTGGCTGCTTTTCGGAAGATCTCCCCAAGGTCTCCTACTGGCCGGGAGCCGTCTGTCCGAATCCTTATTTAATTCTCTCTTCACCTCTCCCTTCTTATCCCCAACACCTGCCGACACCGCGGATAATTAAAACACCCCCAAAACTCCGCCTTCCCATTGCTCCCCGCCACCACCCGCATCTTTATCCCGCAGCTCGGACACGTCGGCACCTTGTAATCCCCTTCAATTGCGAAATTAAGCAATTCCTGCCGCACATCCTCCGGTAAACGAAGAATCATCATCAGGAACATCTCGCCGTCGATCAGCGTGATGTGGTTGGCCTTGGCGATGTCCTTTGCGTCGGGGGTGAAGCCGCCGCTGGTCATGAAGAAGGCTTTGGGGATTCTTTCGTGGGTCATGACGCCGAGCAGTTCGCGCACGGGTTTGACGCCGACGAGGCGCTCGCCCCAGGCTTTGCACTGGACGATGGCGGTGCATTTGCCCTTGTCGGTTTCGGTGGCGTTCTGGAAGAGGCGGATGTCGATGCCGCCGTCCGGGCCGAGGGGTGTGGTGGCGCTGTGGATGCCCTTGCTGGCGTAGAAGCGCTGGCAGACGTCCTCGAAGCGCTTCCATTCCAGGTCGCGGATCAGTTCGACGCTCCAGGCGCTGGGGCGGGCGTCGAACTGGGGTTCCGGTGCGGTGGGGGCGATGACGGGGCTGTCGTGGAAAGCGGATTCTCGCTTCGGGTGGGCGACACGTGCATGCACGGCGCCGTCTGCCGGCTCCGGCACGGGCTCGCCGGCCGTGGCGGCCTTCTTCGTGCCGACGGCAGTGCGGAGATAGGCGAGCAGGGCGATCAACAGCAGGCCGCCGCCGGCCAGTTCGGCAAAGGACGCCAGCGCAATGCTGACCGGCTGGAGGTACATGCGGCCGGCGCCATAGGCGGGCAGGGCCCATTTGAGGCCGGCATAGACCACCAAGGCCAGTAATGCACTCACCGGCCACGGGGCATTGAGCAGGTCTGCCAGCGCGGAGCGTTTCTTGCGGTAGGGTTTTCGGGTCATCGGTGGACGCTGCCCTTTTAGACTGGTGCGCGGGCCGTGTCTTGGGCCGGGGCCAGGGGCGGTTGCGCGAGGTCGGGGAGCTGCGAGTCGGTCATGGCATTGGGGTATGTCGTGGCGATGGGGGAGATATCGCACGGCTGCCGACGGGCCCGCTACGGAACAGTTCACATTTTTCGAATTTGGCAGAAATGGCCGGACTTTGGGGTTTCCGCCATCCTTGGGTTGGGCGCCCGGTGCCGTGTGTTGCGCCGACTAGAACTTTTGGTGTCCGGACGTGAACTTGTTCAGTCGGGATTTGGACCCGAGATGCCAGGATTTGAACTCTAGATACGTGGAGGGCGGGGGTTCAAATGGGCGCATCGCGCGTACCAGTGAAAGCGATTCTCAAATAGCCTTTTTCATTGATGGCTGAAGTTCGAATGGCGTAGAGTCAGACAAAATTCAAATCCAGAACCGCCATGAAGATCGCAATCGGTTCTCTGGTCTGCATCTTGTTCAGCGTGTGTCCGCCGCATGGGATTGCCGCAGAGATCCACCAGGGCCCACCGCCTGGCCCTGCCGGACAAGCACAGAAAACGGTCGTTTTCGTGGCCTCGGATTTCAGGAACGGGGGCGTGATGGGGGCGTATCGCGGCTTTGAAGAGGCCGCGCGCAAACTGGGGTGGCGGCTCGTTCTGGAGGATGGTCAAGGTCAGAAGCGGATCCAGGCGGCACTCTTGTCCAAATCCGTCTCCACCGAGATCCATGGGCTGGTTTTTGGGGGCTTCGATCCGCATGACTTCTCCGCCGTTGTGAGCGCTGCAAAGGCGCGCGGCATTGCGCTGGTTGGCTGGCATGCAGACAAATCGTCCGGCCAAACCAATAATCTGTTTTCCAACATTTCAACCCGCCCGGCTGATGTGGCGGGAATGGCGGTGGAGTTTGTATTGAGAGACGCCGCGGCAAGGGGAAGGCCGGTGGGGGTCGTGATATTCAACGATGCCCAATATGCGGTGGCAAACGCCAAGACGGAAGCCATGAAGAAAGGTATTGCTGCTTGCGGGCACAACCGGGGGTGCCAGGTGCTTTCAATCGAGAACGTGCCGATCTCCGACGTAAAGAGCTTGATGCCCGCGGCCGTTGCCAGGCTCAATTCAAAGTATGGAAACGCCTGGACCTATACGCTGGCAGTAAATGACGCCTATTTCGACGAAATCTCCTTTCCGCTGATGGCGCTCCGCCGGACGGATGTTGCCAACATTTCGGCGGGGGACGGCTCCGCCAAGGCGATGAGCCGTATCGCTGCCGGCGTCTCCCTGCAAGTTGCCACCATTGCCGAGCCGCTCAGGCTCCAGGGTTATCAGTTGGCCGATGAGTTGAACCGCGCCTTTGCCGGGGCGCCCGCGAGCGGATTTCAATCGAGGCCGGTTCTCGTCACGACCGACCGGATGAAAGCCGGTGACGGCTATGAAGATGCGGCAACGCGTGAGGCGATCGTCGCTTATCAAGAGATCTGGAAGAAGAAATGAATTCGGTTCGTCCGGTTCGGCGGCTAAAAGCGGCAAGGGGCAGGTGGGGGTCGGCACTTGCACTGAAGATTCTGGCCCTTGTCATATTTACAGGCTTGGTCGTCTTTACCCTGGCCACCGCCTTCGGGCTTGTGCATGAACGCGAGAAGGCGCTCCAGGCGGCTCACGCCGAGGTCGAGGCCGCGGTCAATCAGAGCCTCTCGGCTATTTCCGTTTCCCTGTGGCAGTACGACGTACACGGCATGAAGGCCTTGCTGACCGGGATGTTGCGTTCGGGGTCGCTTGTCAGGGTCGAAGTGATGGATCTCGACCGGCGCATTGTCGATATCGCACAGCCGGGTTTCACCGGCAGCCCGGAACGCACATGGGCTCTGCCGATCATGGCGCCGGACGGTAGCTGGCGGATCGGCACGCTGCGGATTTCGGAATCCTATGGGCAGGTTGATGCGCTGGTCGCCGAGCGCTTCGAGACCTTGGTCATCACGGACCTGGTCAAAATCATCGGATTGGCACTTGCCCTTTTTGCGGTCGTCTATCAACTGGTCGCCAGGCATCTTCATCGCCTCGCCAATGATCTCACGCAGCTCGGAGACATTCGGGATGCGCCGACCTTGAAGGCCGACCGGTGGAAGATCACGGGCGGGCACGATGAAATCGACGTGCTGGTGGAATCAATCAATGATTTCATCGCGGAGCGCAAACAGTCCGAACTCCAGACCCGTCGCTACGAGGCGATCATTCAATCGTCCGACGATGCGATCATCAGTAAGACCCTGGATGGCATCGTGACGACCTGGAATCCCGGGGCCGAGATCATATTCGGCTACAGCGCGGCTGAAATGATTGGAAAGCCGATGGATCGGCTGTTTCCACCGGAAATGAAAGACGAGGAAGCCGATATCCTGCGTCAGATTTGTGCCGGCAAGGTGGTCGATCACATCGTTTCGAGGCGGCTCCGCAAGGACGGCACACCCATCTACGTCTCGGCCACGATTTCACCGATTTTCGGTCTGAACGGGGAGATCGTTGGTGCCTCCAAGATTGCTCGAGACATCACGAAGCAGATCGAGAACCAGATTGAACTGGAACAACACCGGACGAGCCTGGAGAGACTGGTTTCCGAGCGGACCGCGGAACTCAAGAGGGTCAACGAGCAACTGCTCGACACGCAGTTCGCCATGGATAGCGTCGGCATCGGCATCACCTGGGCTGACCTGGAGAGCGGGCGCTTCATCTATGCCAACAAGTATCACGCCAGTTTTCTGGGTTATTCGGTGGACGAGATGCTGCAGCGGTCTGTCTCGGATATCGATCCAACTTTCCCGCCGGAAGCGTTCAGGCAGGTCAGCGTCCAGCTTCGCCAGCAGGGCTCCATCAAATTTGAAACGACGCAAAAAACGAAGGACGGGCGCTTGCTGCCCGTCGAGATGACGGTCTATTACCATCCGGGCGGCTCGAGCTCACCGCCGCGGCTGATTGCCTTCATGATGGACATTGCAAAGCGGAAGGAAACGGAGCATGCGCTCCATATGGCCAAGGAGGCGGCCGAAGCGGCCAACCTGGCCAAAAGCCGTTTCCTCGCCAACATGAGCCATGAGATCCGCACGCCGCTCAATGCGATCACCGGCATGGTGCATCTGCTGCGCCGCTCTCCGCTCACCGACGAGCAGCGGGATCGCCTGCTCAAGATAGACACCGCAGGCCGGCATCTGCTGGAAGTGATCAATGACATCCTCGACCTTTCCAAGATCGAGGCTGACAAGTTGAGTCTGGCGCGCGCCGACGTCAATATCGGGTCGATCCTCGAAAGCGTGATGTCCATGGTGGCGGAGCGGGCAGAAAAGAAGCCGCTCGCGTTGATCGTCGAGAACGCCATCGCTCAAGCGCAAACATTTATTGGCGACCCCACGCGCATTCAGCAGGCGCTGCTCAATTTTGCGGGTAATGCCGTCAAATTCACCGATGCAGGCCACGTTATTCTCCGCGCCCGGGTGGAGGCGGAAGACGCGGGCCAGGTGACCGTGCGCTTCGAAGTGGAAGATACCGGCATCGGGATTACGCCTGAGGCCATGCAGCGCCTGTTCACCCCCTTCGAGCAGGCGGACGATTCAACGACGAGAAAATACGGCGGAACCGGTCTTGGCCTGACGATCAGCAAGCGCTTGGCGGAGTTGATGGGGGGGCATGCTGGCGCCAGCAGCACGCCCGGGGTGGGCAGCCTGTTCTGGTTCACCGTGTGCCTTGAAAAAGGGCGGGCTACCGCACGCGACGGCGACGAGCCCTCGGTGGAACACGCGGAGGACGTGCTCAAGGCCGTGTGTTCCGGAAAAGCAGTCCTGCTCGTTGAGGACGACCCGACCAGCCAGGAGGTTGCCGCCTTCATCCTGCGGGACCTGGGCCTGGTCGTGACAACGGCCGACAACGGGCAGGAAGCCGTCGATCTGGCGAGATCGCAGGTCTACGATTTGATCCTGATGGACATGCAGATGCCCCTGATGGACGGGCTGGAGGCAACCCGGCAGATCCGAAGCCTGGAGCCTTACCGGGACGTGCCTATCGTTGCCATGACGGCCAGTGTCTTTGAAGACGATCGCAAGCGCTGCACGGAGGTTGGCATGAACGACTTCGTCGCCAAGCCGGTTGTGCCGGACGATCTGTTCGCGGCCTTATGCAGATGGCTCTGTCGGTGAAGAGTTGGCCTCTGCACCCTCTCAGCGGATCACGCCCTTTTCAGTCAGCGCGGCGCGGGTGATGGCCTGGCGCAGGGGCAGGTCTTTGTCGGAGCGCAGGGTGATGTTGGTTGCGAACAGCCAGACTTCGCCGCGGCTTTCCACGTAGCCCACATACCAGCCGATCTGCGGCTGACGGCGGGTGGCCCAGCCGGTCTTGGCGAAAAGGCGGTAGTGCTCGGTCTGTTCGGCGAGCATCACGTCCTGCAACACCTGGTGGGCGTGGGGGCCGAAGGGCAGTTGGCGCAGCACGATCTTCTTCAGGAAGGCGACCTGTTCCCGCGCGCTGATCTGCAACTGGTCGGTGAGCCAGAAGGTGGTGAGGTCGAAGGGTTCGGCGAGGACGCCGTAATCGGCCTGGCGGAGATAGCGCCGGTAGGTGGCGGGGCCGATCTTGCGGGCGATGTCCTGGTAGCACCATACGCAGGATACTTTGAAGGCCGTGGCGAGGGTCTGGTCCCGGTTCCAGTCGGGTATCTCGCGTTCGCGGCCGTCCCATTTGAAGGGGGTTTCCCGGTCGGCGATGGCCCATTCCTGGGCGGCGATCAGGGTATTCAGGATCTTGAAGGTGGAGGCCGGCGGATAGCGTCGGGCGGCGCGGGCTTCGTCATGGATGAAGGTCTGTCCGCCGTGCAGGGCGGTGAGCACCATCGTGCCTTCCACGCCGTGGGCCTGGAAAATCTTTGCGATGCCTTCGTCCTCGGCCTGGGCCAGTGTCGGGAGTACGAGGGCGAGCAGTAGCAGCAAGGCTTTCATTGCATCCGGGTATGTCGTGGCGATGGATGAGGTATCGCATGGCATCCGGGGTGCCCGCTACGGCACAGTTCACATTTCCTGGATTTGGCTGAGGTAGCGGGGGTGAGTTGAATGAGGGAGGAGGTGAGTGGAATACTGTGGGGGCGAATTTATTCGCCCGCGGACTTTATTCAACCGACTGAGGGCGAATGAATTCGCCCCCACGGATTGCAGTTTTTTTGGGACGCCTTTATTCGACGAGTTGTGACACCCGCGTCAGGTAGAACTTGGTCTGCTTGTTGTCCTTCTTGTTCGTGGCGAAGTAGGCCTTGTCCGGGGCGATCAGCACGAAGCGATTCATCTTGCCCTTGGAGTCCATTACATCCACCCAGTTCTGCGTGTCCTGGTAATTGGGTGCGGTGCTGATTTCGGTGTCGCGGCCCTGGATCTGGAATTCGAATTTTTCGGGCGTGAAACGGAAATCGAGTCCGCTATTGAGCCGACAGTTCTGGATCGGGGCGAGCTGGTCATTCAAATAGAATTCACAGTGGGTGACTTTCCAGGCGCCGAAAAGACGATTGCCGGCCTTGACGGCCTGCGGGCTGGGCGCCGCAACGGGGGCCGTGCGTACGGGAACGGTCCGCTTCGGGGGCTCCGGCGTCGGTTCCGAGCATTTCCAGCGTGCTTCGTTCTGCACCGAGAAATCGAAACCGGAGGTCCGGCTATTGGGCGAATTGCCGCCGGCATCCGTGGAAACGAAGGCGAAGACCGGTTTCTTGTCCTTCAGCGTGACTTCATAAACGGCGCTGCCGCTGAGCCGCCCGACGTCTTCCGCGCAGACGCCGCGCAGTTTGCGGATCTTGGTGTCGGGCGAGAATTGGGCACGAAGTACGTCGTCGAATTGCTCCTGCTCGAAGATCTTGCCCTGGCCTTCCGAAATCGACACGCTGAACTCGAACACCATGGTCCGGGCGCCCTGCGCGGACACCATCGCGGGGCCGAGCTTGTCGAGCCTGGTTTCGCCCCAGTTGGCGCCGCTCGGCCCTTCCTTCTTCTTCCACTTAACGCCCTTGATTTTGTTCAGCATGGGCCATTCGTTGGCCGTGTAATCCTCTGTTGCCGGCACCGGAAAGGGCTCCAGAATGGATTCAAGCGTGGCGGCGTTGCAGGTGGTGGAAAGAAACAATGCGGAAAGGAGTGCGAAGGTCGGTCTCATTTTTATGCCTTTTTATTCGGAAGAAAAATCCTAGCAACTCCTCATGTGAAATTCTGTTATATGAAAATGGGTTTGTGAGAATTGTCCTCTTAAAAGACAGGCAAATAAGCCGCCAGACGTGCTCTAGCACGGGCCTGCAATTGCCGTATTGAATTAGATCAAGTCCGCAGGGGGCGGGCGGTATTGGCTATTTCCGCACTCCCCCTCGGCGGGCCGCGCGAACAGTAGATAAGGACCGTCCGGCGAGTCCCCGTCGGCAACCGCTTTCCATCCCTGGTGCATATAGAAGCCGATGGCCTGGGTATTGGCCTTGAGGCATTTCAGCGTCGGCGTGGCGGCGGTGAAATAGGCCGAGCAGTGGGTGAGCAGCATCTTGCCGACGCCCCGGTGCTGGAAGTCGGGATGGACGAAGAGGGTGTGCAGGAAGCTGTCGGGCTCCCAGATGGAAGCGAAGCCGACCGGCACGTCATCGGCCAGCGCGACGAGGATGCATTCGTCCTCGGTGTCGGTGTCGAAGTCGGCGGGCTGGAAGCTTGCCGGGTTCTGCCAGGTGAAGGCGGCACGGCGGGACGCGGTGTAGATCCCGCGCAGGGTTTCGCGGTCTGGCTCTTCGAATTCGCGGACGGTGAGGCGCATGGCGGGGGCTTGGGTTGGCAGTGGCGATTGGGTTGGCAGTGGCGATTGGGGCGGCAGGGGAAAGCTATCACCAGGCTTTCATAAAGCTTTCATGATTGCCAGTGAAGATTGCGACCTTTACGCAATCTCACTGGAGTTGTCACTGTTATGAAAACCCTGCCGGACTCGTCCCGTCGCCATCTCTTGAAGCTCATGTCGGGCGCTCCCTTGCTGCCGTTCTCCTCTGCCATCGCGGGGGCTTCCGCGTTCTTGGGCGGCTGTGGTGGCAGCGGCGGTTCCGATGCGCCGGTGGCCCTGTCCAGCGTCAGCTTCAGCAACATGCCGGCCCCGACCCTGGCCAACCCGGCAGCGATGGCCACGACCACCGTCGGTTCCGTGATGTCGGTGAACTTCGCCGATTCGAGCAAGCTCGACTACACGCTGTCCTACCAGCCTTTCTTCATCACCGGCGATCTGGTGGCCGACGGCAAGGGCGGCAAGATCCTGGCGGGCGGTTACTACGACATCAACAACCAGCCGATCATCGATACGACGGTGGCCGGCCAGGAGCGTCAGTTCTTCTCCGATGCGCCGGATGGCACCTCACTGCTGACCGTTGCCGGTGCCAAGGTTGACGGCGTGAAGGGCAACCCGGTGTTCGCCGTGGTGCAGTTCGAATACACCACCTGGGCGCAGGACGGCAAGACCGACATGTACGGCAAGCTACCGTCGCCGATCGCCGTGCTGACCCTGGACCAGGACCCGGCCACTGGCAAGCTGTCCCTGGTGAAGTACCACAACGTCGATACCTCCAAGGTCAATGGCCTGTGGATCACCTGTGGCGCCAGCCTGTCGCCGTGGGGCACCCACCTGTCGAGCGAGGAGTACGAGCCGGACGCCTTCGTGGCCAGCAACGCCCAGCTCAAGGCCTTCAGCAAGAACCTGTTCGGCAACGAGGCGACCGCCAATCCCTATCACTACGGCCATCTGCCGGAAGTCACCGTCAATGCGGACGGCACCGGCTCGATCAAGAAGCACTACTGCCTGGGCCGCATCTCCCACGAGCTGGTGCAGGTGATGCCGGACCGCCGCACGGTGTTCATGGGCGACGATGCGACCAACAGCGGCTACTTCGTGTTCGTTGCCGACAAGGAGAACGATCTGTCCGCCGGCTCCCTGTACGTGGCCAAGGTCGGTGCCGGCTTCTCCATCGATCCGGCTGCCGCCGCCGCACCGCTGTCGTGGATCAAGCTGGGGTCGGCCAGCAGCGCCGAGATCAAGGCCCTGGTGGACAGCGGCATCAAGCCGACCGACATCATGGACGTGCGCAGCACCGACCCTGCCGATGCCAGCTTCAGGAAGGTGATCTCCAACGGCAAGACCGAGTGGATCAAGGTCATCAACGAGAAGGCCGCGGCCTTCCTCGAAACCCACCGCTACGCGGCCTATGTGGGCGCCAGCATGGGCTTCACGAAGATGGAAGGCACGACCGTCAACGTCAAGGACAAGGTGGCTTACTCCGCGCTGCAGAACTGCCAGGACTCGATGGTCGTCGGCGGCAAGGGCTACACCGCCGGCAACGGCATCTCCCTCAACAAGGCCCTCAAGGCCGGCGCGGTGATGGCTCTCAACCTGACGAGTGGCCTGAAGGACGACAAGGGTGCGGCCATCAACAGCGAGTGGATGCCGGCGGATACCAAGGCGCTGCTGATCGGCGAGGACATCGCCGCCGACGCGCTCGGCAACACCGGCAACCCGAACAAGGTCGCCAACCCGGACAACCTGAAGTTCTCCGAGAAGATGCGCACCCTGTTCATCGGCGAAGACAGCGGCCAGCACGTCAATAACTTCCTGTGGGCCTACAACATCGACACCAAGGTGCTGTCGCGCATCATGTCGATCCCCGCCGGCGGCGAATCGACCGGCCTGCATGCGGTGGATGAGATCAACGGCTGGACCTACATCATGAGCAACTTCCAGCATCCGGGCGACTGGGGCAGCATCCACAACGTCGTCAAGGACACGCTGGATCCGCTGATCAAGGCCAACTACAAGAACAAGTTCGGTGCCGCGGTGGGCTACCTGACCGGCGAACTCAAGCAGTTCAAGCTGGCGAAGTAAGCGGCAGGGGCCAGCTCCTGTAGGGGCGAATTCATTCACCCACGGCGTCAAGCCAGGCGGCCGAGCAGGCCCCAACTCTCTGCAAGCAAAAAAGGCCAGGGCATGCCCTGGCCTTTTCTCATGCGTTGCGGCTTGCCGCTCAGCCGGCCTTCCAGCCGCCGCCGAGGGCCTTGAACAGGTCCACCGTCGAGCTGAGGCGAGCCTGGCGGTTCTGCACCCAGGCCAGCGTGGCGTCGTTGGCGGTGCGCTGGGCGACCAGCACGTCGAGATAGGCCGAGTAGCCGTGCTCGTAGCGGGTCTGGGCCAGCTGCAGGGCGCGTTTGGCGGCGTCCATCGCCTTGGTGTAGGCGTCTTCGGCTTCGCCGTTCTGGCGCACGCTGACCAGCGCGTCGTTCACTTCGCGGAAGGCGGTCTGCACGGCCTTGCGGTAGCTCTCGAGGCTCTGCTTCTGCTGGGCGGTGACCTGGTCCACCTGGGCGCGCAGGCGGCCGCCCTCGAAGATCGGCTGGGTCAGGCCGGCGCCGAAGGACCACACCGTGGCCGGCGCATCGAACAGCTTGGAGAGGTCCGAGCTTTCGCGGCCGAAGCTGCCGGTGAGGGTGATGCTCGGGAACAGCGCAGCCTTGGCCACGCCGATTTTGGCGTTGGCGGCGATCAGCGCGGTTTCTGCCTGGCGGACGTCAGGGCGGGCTTCCAGCAGGGCAGACGGCAGGCCGGCCGGCGGCACCGGCGGCAGCGGCAGGCTGCGCAGGTCGCCGGCGGCGACCTTCAGGCCGGGCTGGCCGACCAGCAGGCCGAGCAGGTTCTCGGCGAGGGCGCGGCTTTTGTCGAGTTGCAGCTGCACGGCGGTGTAGCTGGCCAGCGCGCCTTCGGCCTGTTCCACGTCGAGGCGCGAGGCGATGCCGCCGCTGAAGCGGCTGCGGGTCAGCTCGGTGCTGCGCTGCTGGGCGGCGAGGGAGTCGCGGGTGACCAGCAGCTGGGCATCGATGGCGCGCAGGTTGAGGTAGGCCTGCACCACCGCGGCGGACAGGCTGAGGGACACCGTGTCGCTGGCGTAGCGGGTGCCCAGCGCCTGGGCGCGGGCCGCTTCGGAGGCGCGGCGCAGCTTGCCCCACACGTCCAGCTCGAAGGAGGTGGACAGGCCGAGCTTGTTGACTGTGCGGGTCAGGTTCTTCGGCGGGTTGGTGTTGGGCAGCACGGTGCGGCTGCGGGTGCTCGATGCGTTGCCGTCCACCTGGGGCAGCAGCGCGGCGTCCACCTGGGCCAGTACCGCGTCGGCTTCCTCGATGCGGGCGGCGGCGAGGCGGGCGTCGGGGCTGCTGGCCAGGGCCTGCTTGACCAGTTCGTCGAGCTGGCGGTCGCCGAACAGGCTCCACCAGTTGCTCTCGACGCCGGGGCTCTGGGCCAGCGGGGCGGCGGCGGTGTAGGCCTCGGGCAGCGCGACGGCGGCGTCGGGGCGCGCGTAGTCGGGGCCGAGGGCACAGCCGCCGAGGGCGAGGGCCAGCGCCAGCAGGGGCGGCAGGCCGGTCAGTCGGGGGCGGTTCATGGCTTCACCTCGTCGTGGCTGGAGTGGTTCTTGGGCAGGTCACCGGCCGGATGGCGGACCTTGCCGCGGCTGAGCCACTTGAAGAACAGGGGGATGAAGATCGTCGCGATGAAGGTTGCTGCCAGCATGCCACCGACCACGCCAGTGCCCATCGAGCGCCGCGCGGCGGCGCCGGCACCGGAGGAAATGGCCAGCGGCAGCACGCCGAGCACGAAGGCCAGCGAAGTCATCACAATCGGGCGGAAGCGCAGGCGCGCCGCCTCGATCGCCGCATCGACGATCTTCATGCCTTCGGCCTGCTTCTGGGCGGCGAACTCGACGATCAGGATCGCGTTCTTGGCGGCGAGGCCGACCAGCACCACCAGGCCGATCTGGAAGTAGATGTCGTTGGGCATGTTGCGCAACAGCACCGCGACCAGCGCGCCGAACATCGCGAACGGCACCGCCATGATCACCGCTAGCGGCAGCGACCACTTCTCGTACTGGGCCGCGAGGATCAGGAACACCATGATGATGCCGAACACGAAGGCGATGATCGAGGCCTTGCCGGTGCGTTTCTCCTGGAAGGCCTGGCCGACCCATTCGGCGCGGTAGCCTTCGGGCAGCACTTCCAGCGCCACTTCTTCCACCGCCTTGATGGCGTCGCCGGAGCTGTAGCCGGGGGCGGCGTTGCCAAGCACCTTGGCGGCGACGAAGCCGTTGAAGCGCTCCACCATCTCGGGGCCGGTGATGGTCTTGACGGTGGCCACCGCCGACAGCGGCACCATTTCGCCAGTGGCGCTGCGCACGTAGGGCTTGAGCAGGTCGTCCGGCTTCATGCGGTAGGCGGCGTCAGCCGACACCTGGACCTTGAAGGTCTTGCCGCTGCGGTTGAAGTCATTGACGTACAGCGTGCCGGTGTTGGCCTGCAGGGTCGCGTAGATGGCGTCCAGCGGGAGGCCCATCGCCAGCGCCTTCGGCTCGTCCACCTCCACGTACAGCTGCGGTGCGGTGACGCGGAAGAAGGTGTTGATGCCGGTCAGCTCGGGGCGCTTCTTGAGGGCTTCGACGAACTGGGCGCTGACCGCCGCCAGCGTGCGCGGGTCGCCGTCGGCGCGGTTCTGCACATACACCTCGAAGCCGCCGGCGGTGCCGAGGCCCTGGATCGGCGGCGGGTTGAAGACCAGGCCCATGCCGTCGGAGAGGCTCATGCCGATGCCCATGAACTTGCCGGCCATGTCGGTGGTGGTCACCGTACGCTGGTCCCACGGCTTGAAGACGATGAAGGTCGTCGCCACGCTGGCGCGGTTGTTGCCGGTGATGAAGTCCGAGCCGTTGATGAAGAAGATGTTCTCGATGTTGTCGGACATGATGCGCTGGCGCATCTGCTCGGCGGCCACGCCGGTGCGCTGGGCCGAGGCACCATCGGTCAGGGTGACGAAACCGAACAGGTAGCCCTGGTCCTCGGCCGGCACGAAGCTGCCCGGCACGACGCGCAACAGGCCGAAGGCGGCGGCGATGGTTAGCACGAAGACCACCGTGCCGACGATGCCGTGGCGCAGGGTCAGCCCGACGGTGTTGGTGTAGAAGCGCGTGAAGCCTTCAAAGGCCTGGTTGAACGGGCGGAACAGCGGCTTTTCCTCGTGGGTCGGCTTGAGCAGCAGCGCGCACAGGGCCGGCGTGAGGGTCAGCGCGACGATGCCCGAGATCACCACGGCCACCGCGACGGTGACGGCGAACTGCTGGTACAGCTTGCCGGCGATGCCGCCGAGGAAGGCCACCGGGATGAACACCGCGCACAGCACCAGCACGATGGCTACCACCGCGCCGGACACCTCGCGCATTGCCTCGATGGCCGCGTCCTTCGGCGACAGCTTCTGCTCGCTCATCAGGCGCTCGACGTTCTCCAGCACGACGATCGCGTCATCCACGACGATGCCGATCGCCAGCACCATCGCGAACAGGGTCAGGGTGTTGATCGAGAAGCCGAACAGCCACATGCCGGCGAAGGTGCCGATCAGCGACACCGGCACCGCCACGATGGGGATCAGCGTGGCGCGCCAGTTCTGCAGGAACAGGTAGACCACCGCGATCACCAGGATGGCGGCCTCGACGAGGGTGTGGATCACCTCCTTGGCGGACTCCTGGATGAAGCGCGTGGTGTCGTAGGGCACGAAGTACTCCATGCCCTTCGGGAAGCGCTTCTGCATCTCGTCCAGGCGCGCACGCACGGCCTTGGCGGTGTCCAGCGCATTGGCGCCGGATTGCAGGTAGATGCCCATGCCGGACACCGGCGAGCCGTTCACCTTGGCGCTGCGGTCGTAGTTGTCTGCGCCCAGTTCGAGGCGCGCGACGTCCTTCAGGCGCACCACGCCGTTGGGGCCGCTGGCCTTGAGGACGATGTTGCCGAACTCGTCGGGAGTCAGCAGGCGGCCCTTGGCACTGACGGTGTAGGTCAGCTGCTGGCCGTTCACCACGGGTTCGGCGCCGATCTTGCCGGCGGCGTTCTGGGTGTTCTGCACCTTGATCGCGGCGGCAACGTCGGTGGTCGTGACGCCGAGCTTGGCCATCACGTCGGGCTTCAGCCACACCCGCATCGCGTATAGCGGGTCGAACTGCTGTGCGTCGCCGACGCCGGGGATGCGGCGGATTTCCTCGATGATGTTGATGGCCACGTAGTTGGCCAGGTACAGCGTGTCGAAGGTGTTGTCCGGCGAGCGGACGGCGGCCAGCATCAGGATGTTGTTGGAGCGCTTCTGCACCAGCACACCGGTGCGCCGCACGTCGTCGGGCAGGCGCGGCTCGGCCACCTTGACCCGGTTATTGACGGCGATCAGCGCGGTGTCGGGGTTGGTGCCGACCTCGAAGGTGGCGGTGATGCTGACCGTGCCGTTCGAGGTGCTCTGGGAGTTGTAGTACAGCAGGCCTTCGACGCCCGACAGCTGCTCCTCGATCGGGGCGGCGACGGTGCGCGACAGGGTCTCGGCGTTGGCGCCGGGGAAGGTAGCGGAGATGATCACCGTCGGCGGCGTGATCTCCGGGTACTGGGCGACCGGCAGCGTGAGCGAGGCCATGAGGCCGGCGATCACGATGATGATCGAGATGACCGATGCGAAGATCGGGCGGCTGATGAAGAAACGCGACATGGACCGTGCTCCCTCAACCCTTCGCCGGCGCAGCCGCCGGTGCCGCGGCCGGGGCGGTGCCCGGCTTGGCGGCGCCGGGGCCTTCGCCCGGCGCGTGGGGGGCGACGGGGGCGCCCGGACGGACCTTGATCAGGTTGTCGATGATGACCTTGTCGCCGGCCTTCAGGCCGCCCAGGATGATCCAGTCCTTGCCGCTCCAGGCGCCGGTCTGCACGGGCCGCGGCTCGACCTTGTTGTCGGCGCCGGCGAGCATCACCACGGCGCCCTTGTCGGTCTGCATCACCGCGTTCTGCGGCACCTTGAAGACGCCGTCGCGCTCGCCAGTGAGCAGGCGGGCGCGCACGAACTGGCCGGGCAGCAGGCTGCCGTCCGGGTTGGCGAACTCGCCGCGCAGCTGGAGGGTGCCGAGGCTGGGGTTGATCTGGCTGGCGGCGAAGTTGAGCTTGCCGCGTACCGGGTAGGTGCTGCCGTCCGGCATCACCAGCTCGACGCCGCGCACCGCCTGGGGCTTGAACTTTCCGCCGGGCATCGCCGCGTTGAGTTCGTTCTCCGAAACCGAGAAGCGCACCCACATCGGGTTCACCTGGACCACCGTGGTGAGGAGGCCGCCGGTGCTGATCAGGTTGCCTTCCGACACCGCAGCGCGGCCGGTGATGCCGGACACTGGCGCGCTGACCGATGACCAGGTGAGGTTCAGCTCGGCCTGGCGCAGCGAGGCCTCGGCGGCCTGCACGGCGGCGCGGGCTGCTGCGTCGTCGGAGGCGGCGGTGTCGTATTCGCGCTGGCTGATCGCCTGCTGGGCGAGCAGGGCCTTCAAACGGGCTGCCTCGCGGGCGGTTTGCTCGAGGCGGGCCTTGTTCTGGGCGAGTTGGGCCTTGGCCTGGGCGACGGCGACTTCAAGGGGCTCGCGGTCGATCTGGAACAGCGGCTGGCCGGCCTTCACGGCGGTGCCTTCTTCATAGATGCGCTTGGTCAGGATGCCGCCGACGCGGGCCCGCACTTCGACTTCCTTGGCGCCCTCGGTCTGCGCCACCGCCTCGACGCTGGTCTCGACGCGGGTCGGCTGCACCGCCAGCACCGTCACCGGCAGTGCCTGCCCGGCGCCCGGTGGCGGGCCGGCCTGCTGGTCCTTGCTCGTACAGGCGCCCAGCAACAGGGCCGTGGCGACGAGGGTGGGCAGGGTCGCGCGGCGCGCGAACGTACAGGAGGCGGTCGGGGTGGCGTTCATGGGTGACTTCCGGGGGCTGGATTTTTGGTCTTGATTGTGAAAAGTTTATACAATCACGGATGTATGTAAATAGCGCGGCACCACATTTCAGATAGCGGATAACCCGGATGGTTCGTAAGACAAAAGAAGAAGCGGAGCTCACGCGCCGTCATATCCTGGACGCCGCCCGGCGGGTTTTCCTGGAATGCGGGGTGGCCCGGACGACGCTGGAAAGGGTTGCCGCCGCCGCCGGGGTGACCCGCGGGGCAGTCTATTGGCATTTCAGAAACAAGACTGATCTTTTCTTTGCGATGCGTGAGCAGGCCACCTTGCCCTTCGTGGACCGCGTGGTCTTCGACGAGGCGGAGGCGGATCCGCTGCAGGGTATCGAACGTGCGTTGCGCGAGATCATCCACATCATGGAAGACCAGCCCGAGACGCGGGAGACCATCGAGATCCTGAGTTTCAAGTGCGAATACGTCGAGGATTTCAGCGGCCTGCGCATGCGCACCGAAGGCCAGCTGGAATTCCTGGATGGCCTGACCGCGGCCTATCAGCGCGCAGCAGCGAAGGGCCTGCTGCGGGCGGGCTTCGATCCGGCGATCGTCGCCCAGGACACCTTCGTGTTTGTCGGTGGGCTTATCAAGCACTGGTTGTCGAGCGAGCCGGAAGAGTGTTTCCGGGCCGGCGCGTTGGATCTGATCCGTACCCATATGGCCTTGCGGCGGGCCTGAAATCCACTGTTTTCGCATCTCGTCCAGCCTCTCCGCAGTCTTCCGCGTCCCCCTCTCGTTTCCCCGCAAGCCGCGCCACGCAAGCTTCTCCGCCTGATTGACGGATCCCCGTCCGGTGCCCGCTGACAGAGCCGAACTGGCTTCTGTCGATATTTCAAAATTCCCGCTTGGCAGTTCAAAAGTTTGGGAGTAATCTTTCAAAAAAAACGAGCTAGATGGTTTTTTACATCAAGCAAAGAGACTGGGTTGGGCCGGATCGGGAAGGTGTCCGGAGAGCCTTGCAGTGTTCAAACCGGAGGAGGTAAAGGCGTGAAAAACAGATTTGTCAGCGGCATTCCGCGTCGTCGGATGGCGACCGCAGTCGCGTTGGCGGCAGCATCCCTGGCCGCTGGCCAGGCCATGGCGTTCCAGATCCCGACGGCGGAAGGTTCCGACGTGGAGATCCGCTGGGACAACACCGTCAAGTACAACGTCGGCATGCGTACCAAGGGGCGTGACGCCAGCATCTACAACACCTGGCTGCACAACGGCAGCGACGGCAAGTTCGACAAGGGTGACCTGGTCACCAACCGCGTCGACCTGCTGTCCGAGCTCGATTTCGTGGTCAAGAAGAACTACGGCTTCCGCCTGTCCGGCGCGGCCTGGTACGACGCGGCCTACAACGACAAGTTCGAGGGCAACCCGGCCCTGGCGGCCCTGGCGGCGCTGCCGTCGCCCTATGCCGGCAACCGCTACACCGACACGGTGAAGCGCTACTACACCAAGTCCGGCGAGCTGCTCGACGCCTTCGTGTTCGGCCGCGTGGACATCGCCGACGTGCCGGTCAATGTGAAGTTCGGCCGCCACACGATCTACTGGGGTGAGTCCCTGTTCTCGCCGATCCACGGCGTGTCCTACTCGCAAGGCCCGGTGGATTTCCGCAAGGCGCTGGCGACGCCGGGCTCCGAAGCGAAGGAACTGTTCCTGCCGCTCAGCCAGCTGTCGGCCCAGGCCCAGATCAACGACACCGTGTCGGTGGCAGCCCAGTACTACCTTGAATGGGCGCCGTACCGTCTGCCCGAGGGCGGCACCTACCTGTCCAGCGCCGATCCCTTTTTCGCCGGTGGCACCAATGTTTTCGGCACGCCCTATCTCGGTGACCGCAGTGGCCACAACCCGGGCAACCGTGGCAGCTGGGGCGTCAATACCAAGCTGACGCCGGAATGGCTGCAGGCCACCGTCGGTTTGTACTACCGTCACTTCGACGACAAGGTGCCGACCATCCTCGCCAACCCGGCCGGCTATATGTACAACGCCTACGCCCAGGATGTGCGCCTGTGGGGCGTCAGCGTGTCAAAGCAGATCTCCGGCATCGCCTTCGGCGCCGAACTGGTACGCCGCGACAACGGAGCCCTCAACACGCTCGGCGGCTCCAGCGAGATCGCCCGTGGCTCCACCTGGCATGGTCTGGTGAATGCGCTGGCCTACGTCGGCAAGACTGCGGTGTTCGATTCGGCGACGCTGATGGCCGAACTCTCCTACAGCCGCCTGGCCCACGTGGATGAAGGCTCCAAGGCGTTGTTCAGCGGCGACAAGTACGGCGCCTGCTCCGGCGTGAAGTCGGGCTGCTCCACCGATTCGGCCTACGGTATTTCCGCCACCTTCACGCCGACCTGGTTCCAGGCCCTGCCCAGTGTCGACATCACCATGCCGATCCACTACGACATCGGCCTCAAGGGCAATTCCCCGGTGCCCTTCGGCGGTAACGAGAACAGCGGCACCTGGAGCATCGGGGTCGGCGCCGAGTACATGGCCAAGTACAAGTTCGACCTGGCCTACACCAACTACTTCGGCAATTACCTGCGCGCCGCCGACGGCACCGTATCGGCCTTCAACGGCAACGCGGCGATCAGCGACCGCAGCTGGCTGTCCTTCACGTTCAAGACCACATTCTAAGAATCAGGCAGGAGACAAGGCATGAAAACGAACATCCGCACCCTGGTCGCACTGGCTGTCGCCTCGACCGTTTCCGCGTCCGCCCTGGCCGCCGTCACCGCCGAGGAGGCCAAGCAGCTCGGCTCCACGCTGACTCCGTGGGGCGCCGAGAAGAAGGGCAACAAGGAAGGCACCATTCCCGACCTGGCCGGCCCGATCAAGCCGCCGGCCAACTTTGACCCGAAGAACCCCAAGCACCGCCCCGACCCCTTCGCCAACGAGAAGCCGCTGTACTCCATCGATGCCAAGAACATGGACAAGCACGCCGGCAAGCTGTCCGAGGGCATCAAGGCGATGATGAAGAAGTACGCCGGCTTCCGTATCGACGTCTATCCGACCCACCGCAACATCACCTATCCGCAGTTCTACCTGGATAACTCGATCAAGAACGCCACCGCCTGCAAGACCATCAACAACGGCCTGCAGCTGGAAGGCTGCTACGCGGGCATCCCGTTCCCGATTCCCAAGACCGGCAACGAGGTGATGTGGAACCGCCTGTTCAAGTACGACGGTTACGCGCTGATGTCGGAAGGCATGACCGGCACCGTGGTGGATACCCAGGGCAACAACACCACGACGGGTGTCGCCACGATGTGGATCCAGTATCCGATCTTCGACCCGAAGCGCACCACCCCGATCAGCGCCGACGAGCCCTACGAGAAGATCCGCGTCGATTACTCCGATCCCGCCCGCAAGGCCGGCGAGAAGCTGGTCGTGCATGACTCGGTGGATATGGTCAACGTCGGCCGCCGCGCCTGGTCCTACCTGCCCGGCCAGCGTCGCGTGAAGCTGTCGCCGGACATCGCCTACGACACCCCCAGCCCGACCGGCGGCGGCGCCGGCACGGTGGACGAGGCGGCGGTGTTCTACGGTGCGCTGGACCGCTACAACTTCAAGCTGATCGGCAAGAAGGAGATGTACATCCCGTACAACACCTACAAGGTGCGTGATCCGAAGAGCTGCCCGAATTCCACCGCCTTCGCCACCAAGAACTTCCTGAACCCCGATTGCGTGCGCTGGGAACTGCACCGCGTGTGGGTGGTGGAAGCGACCCTCAAGGACGGTAAGCGCCACGTCTATCCGAAGCGCACCCTGTACTGGGACGAGGACATGCCCGGCATCGGCATGACCGAAGGCTACGACTCGGCCAACCAGATCTACCGCGTCACCTACAGCCTGCCGATCTCCCTGTATGACGCCCCGGGCCACCACTCCACCGACGAATGGGTCACCGCCGACCTGGCCACCGGCAACTACGCCCGCCAGCAGAACGTGACCGACACCGGCGGCTGGATCGTCACCGACGCCAAGCCCAACAACTTCTTCAGCTCCGAGGCCCTGGCCGGCGGCGGTATCCGCTAAGCCAGCACCCAGCCTCACCCCGACAGGCGCGGGCCGGTGCATCCGGTCCGGCGCCTGCCCCAGTCTCACCTGGTGGAAGGAGAACACACGTGTTGCCGATAATAAAAAAGGCAGGGGTCGTCGCGTCCCTGCTACTCATCGCATCGACGCAGGCGGGGACCGCCCTGGCGTTCGACAATCCGATCAACATCCCCGCAGCCCAGAGCAAGATCGGCGCGACCAGCGCGCTGCTCGGCTCGGCGGTGGCCGGTACGCGCATCGTCGCCGTCGGCCTGCGCGGCATGATCATCTATTCCGACGACGCCGGTGCCAGCTGGACCCAGGCCCGCGTGCCGGTCGGCTCCGACCTGGTGGCGGTCAATTTCCCGAGCCCCAAGCTCGGTTGGGCGGTTGGCCACGGCGGCGTCGTGCTGCATTCCAGCGATGGCGGCGCCACCTGGGTCAAGCAGCTCGACGGTGTACAGGCGGCCGAGCTGACGCTGCGGCATTTCCAGGGCTCCGGCGCGCCGGAGGCGGCGATGCTGGTCGAGCGGGAAAAGAACCTGCAGGCCGGTGGCGGTACCCAGCCCTTCCTCGATGTGTATTTCGAGAACGAGACGACCGGCTTCGTCGTCGGCACCTTCAACCGCCTGTTCCGCACCACCGACGGCGGCAAGACCTGGACGCCGTGGATGGACCGCACCGACAACCCCGGCGAGCTGCACTTCTACAGCATCCGCGGGCGCGCCGGCAGTCTCTACCTGACTGGCGAGCAGGGCGCGGTGTGGCGCTTCGACAAGGCCTCGCAGCGCTTCGTGCAGGCCCCGACGCCCTACAAGGGCACCCTGTTCGGCCTCGTCGTCACCGACAAGGACACCGTGCTGGCCTTCGGCATGCGCGGCAGCCTGTACCGCAGCGATGACCAGGGCCGCAGCTGGGAGAAGGCCTCCCTCGGCACCCCGGCCGGCATCACCGGCGGCGTGGCGCTCAATGGTGGCAGCGTGCTGCTGACCACCCAGGCCGGCGCGGTGAACGTCAGCCGCGACGACGGCAAGACCTTCCAGCCCGTCAAGACCAGCCGCCCGATGGCCTATTTCGGCCTCGCCCCGCTGGACGACAAGCGGATCGTCCTCGTCGGCGCCGAAGGCGTGCGCCTCGAATCCATCCAGTGAGCGCGCCCCTGCCGCCCCTGCCAACCTCAGTGTGAGTGCCATGGACCTTAGCCACAATCAGCAGCAGATGGCCGTGATCTCGGATCCGAAGGATTTCGACGAACGCTCCGGCAGCCTGCTCGAACGACTCATCTTCAACAACCGGGCGCTGCTCGTGCTCGGCTGCCTGGTGATCACCCTCTTCTTCGCGTTCCAGTTGCGCGGCATGACGGTGAACGCCAGCTTCGACAAGATGCTGCCCCACAGCCATCCCTACATCACCAACTACCTGGAAAACCGGGAACAGTTGCGCGGTCTCGGGGATTCGGTGCGGGTCGTCATCGAAAACCCCAAGGGCGACATCTTCGACGCCGACTACCTCGCCACCCTGGCCAAGATCAACGACGAGATCTTCATCCTGAAGGGCGTCGACCGGGCCTGGATGAAGTCCATCTTCACACCGGTGGTGCGCTGGGTCGAAGTGACCGAGGAAGGCTTCACCGGCGGTCCGGTGCTGCCCAACGACTACGACGGCTCGGCCAAATCCATCGAGGATCTGCGCATCAACATCGGCCGTGCCGGCGTGGTGGGCAGCCTGGTGGCCAACAACTACAAGTCGAGCATGATCCAGATCCCGCTGCTGTCCAAGGACGGCGACGGCAATGCGGTCAATTACCACGACCTGTCGAAGTCGCTGGAGGACATCCGCGCCCGCTACGCCAGCGGCCCGGACGCCAAGGTCAACATCTACGTGATCGGCTTCGCCAAGCTGGCCGGCGATCTCATTGACGGTCTGCAGAAGGTGATGACCTTCTTCGCCATCGCCGCAGCGATCGCCACCTTCATCATCTACATGTTCACCCGCTGCGTGCGCAGTACCGGCCTGGTGCTGTTCTGCTCGCTGGTGGCGGTGATCTGGCAGCTTGGTCTGGTCGTCACCTTCGGCTACGGCCTCGACCCGTTCTCGATCCTGGTGCCTTTCCTGGTTTTCGCCATCGGCATCAGCCACGGCGCCCAGAAGATGAACGGCATCATGCAGGACGTCGGCCGCGGCACCCACAAGCTGGTGGCGGCCCGCTACACCTTCCGCCGCCTGTTCCTGGCCGGCCTTACCGCGCTCTTGGCCGACGCGGTGGGCTTCGCGGTGCTGATGGTGATCGACATCCCGGTGATCCGCGAACTGGCGATGACCGCCAGCCTCGGCGTGGCGGTGCTCATTACCACCAACCTGATCCTGCTGCCGGTGCTGCTGTCCTACGTCGGTGTCAGCCCCGCGGCCGCCAAGCGCAGCCTCAAGGAGGAGAGCGACGAGATCAAGGGCCGCGGCATGGGCAAGCTGTGGGCCTGCCTGGACCACTTCACCGAGCGCCGCTGGGCGACCATCGCCATCGTCGCCAGCACCGTGCTCGGCGTGATCGGCTTCGTCGTCTCCCACGACCTGAAGATCGGCGACCTGGACGCCGGCGCGCCCGAATTGCGCCCGGATTCCCGCTACAACCAGGACAACGCCTTCATCACCGCCAACTACGGCATCTCCAGCGACGTGTTCGCCGTGATGGTGAAGACCCCGCCCGACAGCTGCCGCTCCTTCGAGACCCTCACCGAGACCGACCGCCTCGCCTGGCACCTGGCCCAGGTCCCCGGCGTGCAGCAGACGGTGTCCCTGGCCGACACGGTGCGCAACTACACCGCCGGCGGCTTCGAGGGCAACCCGAAGTGGATCACCGTCAGCGACAACCAGGGCCTGATCGACGCGCAGATCGGCAACGCGATGAGCTGGAACTCCGAGTTCCTCAACACCCAGTGTTCGCTGATCCCGGTGCTGGCCTTCCTGTCCGACCACAAGGCCGAGACCCTCGACCGGGTTGTCGCCGCGGCCAGCGAGTTCGCCGCCCAGCACGACACCAAGGATCGCCAGTTCCTGCTGGCGGCCGGTAGCTCCGGCGTCGATGCGGCCACCAACATCGTGGTTCGCGACGCCAACCGCACCATGCTGCTCTACGTCTATGCGTCGGTGATCCTGCTGTGCGCGATCACTTTCCGCAGCTGGCGGGCGGTGGTGGTGGCGGTGCTGCCGCTGGTCCTCACCTCGGTGCTGGCCGAAGCCCTGATGGTCAAGCTCGGCATCGGCGTGAAGGTCGCGACGCTGCCGGTGGTGGCCCTCGGCGTCGGTATCGGCGTGGATTACGCGCTGTACCTGCTCAGCGTGCAGCTGGCCCAGCAGCGCATGGGTTACTCCCTCGGCGAGGCCTACCAGCGCTCGGTGGCCTTCACCGGCAAGGTGGTGGCTCTGGTCGGCGTGACCCTCGCCGCCGGCGTGATCACCTGGGCCTGGTCGCCGATCAAGTTCCAGGCCGACATGGGCATCCTGCTGACCTTCATGTTCCTGTGGAACATGCTCGGCGCGCTGATCCTGATCCCGGCCCTGTCCCACTTCCTGCTCAAGGGCGAGACCGTGAAGAACCACGTGATGAGCCCGGCGGAAAAGGCGCTGATGCCGGAGGAGGCGCTGCAGGATTGAGTTCTTGCGCCCGGACGCCGGGAAAGTGGCGGTCCCCAGATTGGTCCCGGCGTCCGCTTTTTATAAAAAGAATCAAGTCTGTTTTTGAAGTGAGTCCGCCCGTCGAGGCGGGCCGCGCAGATCGACCGAAGGAGACAGAAGAATGGCACGTGTGAATGGAAAGGTGGCCCTCGTCACCGGCGCCGCATCGGGCCTCGGCCGTGCCGATGCCCAGGCGCTGGCGCGCGAAGGCGCGCGGGTGGTCGTCACCGACCTCAACGAGGAGGCTGGCCAGGCCCTCGCCCGGGATATCGACGGGATCTTCGTGCGCCATGACGTGCGCAGCGAAGACGACTGGCACAAGGCCGTCGGCACTGCGCTGGAGCGCTTCGGCAAGCTCGACATCCTGGTGAATAACGCCGGCATCGTCGTGCCGGCCGACATCGAGACGGCCACGCTGGAACAGTACCGGCTGCTCAACGCGATCCACGCCGAGGGCACCTTTCTCGGCTGCCAGGCCGCCATCAGGGCGATGAAGGCCAACCCCGGCGTCACCGGCTCGATCATCAACATCTCGTCCTTGTCGGCGATCCGCGGCTTTCCGGGGGTCATCACCTACGCCGCCGCCAAGGGGGCGATCCTGGCGCTGACCACCACCATCGCCGCGCACATCCGCGAGAAGGGCTACGCGATGCGCTGCAACGCGATCCTGCCCGGAATGATCAACACCCCGCTGCTGGCGGCGGTCGGCGCCGACACGCTGCCCGGTCTCGGCCAGCCCACCGACGTGGCCAACACGGTGCTGTTCCTGGCCTCCGACGAATCGCGCCACATGAGCGGCGCCCACATCGTTCTCGACAACGCTTCATCGATCATCGGCGGAGGAGCCTGACATGGCAGCCAGCAAGAAACTCGAAGGCAAGGTGGCGATCGTTCTCGGCGCCGCCGGCAAGGACAACATGGGCCAGGTCATCGCCCGCCGCTTCACGGACGAAGGCGCACGGGTCGTCGTCGCCGGCCGCAAGCTGGACGAGCTGGACCGCTTCGCCAGGACCATCGGCGGCGCGGCCTACCAGTGCGACATCACCAGCAAGGACGAGGTCGCGGCCCTGTTCGCCTTCGCCAAGGACTGGGGCGGCCATGTGGACATCGCGGTGAATGCCACCGGCTGGGGCCTGCTGAAGGGCTTCACCGAAACCACCGTGGCGGAGATCGACCAGATCACCGACCTGCAGTTCAAGGGCCCGTTCTACTTCTGCCAGGCGGCGGTGGACACTCTGGCCAAGGGCGGCTCGATCATCCAGATCAGCTCGGCGACCGCCACCATCATGCTCAACGACCACGCCGCCTACATGGGCACCAAGGCCGGCACCGACCACGTGATCCGCTGCGTCGCCCACGAGTTCGGCGAGCGCGGTATCCGCGCCAACTCCATCTCGCCGGGGCTCACCGACACGCCGATGACGGCCGGTGCCAAGGATGTGCCGGGCCTCTTCGACAGCTTCCTGTCCGGCTACCCGCTCGGACGCATCGGCACCAAGGAGGACATCGCCGCCGCCGCCGTGTGGCTGGCCAGCGACGAGTGCTTCATGACCGGCCAGAACCTGCAGGTGAATGGCGGCCTGACCCTGCGCCGCAACCCCACCCGCGAAGAAATCCAGGCCGCCGTCGCCGCGGCGGCCCAGGCTTGAGGAGCACCAGGATGAGCAATCAATCCCTCATCAGCCGCCTCGGCAGCGTGATGCAGATGGCCTATGTGCCGGCCGACGTGCCCGGCGCGCTGCGCTACTGGACGGAGACGATGGGCGTCGGCCCGTTCTTCAAGCTGTCCAACATCGTCGTCGACGCGGCCAAGTACAAGGGCGAGCCGGCCAGCATCGACTTCTCGGTGTACATCGCCTACTGGGGTGACACCCAGGTGGAGATCATCGAGCAGCACAACGACGCGCCGTCGATCTACAAGAGCTGGCGCGGCGAGGGCCGCGAAGGCCTGCACCACGTCTGCATCGTCGTCGAGGACATGGCCAAGGCGCGGGAGATCTGTGCCGAGGCCGGCGCCACGGTGCTGCAGGAGATCTGGCTGCCCGGTGGCGGCGAGGCGATCTACGTGGATGCGGGCGGCGGCCCGGGCAGCCTGATCGAGATGATCTGCTTCCCGCCGGATAACTACGCCTTCTTCGACGTGATGCGCGATGCCGCCCGCAACTGGGACGGCAGCGAGCCGATCCGCGCGGTGGGCTGAGGAGGCGGCGATGAGCGACAGCAACACGCCCGGCCGCATCGACTGCGTGCTGGTGGCCTCCGGCAAGTTCCACGACATCGACTTCGCCCGCCTCGAGCTGCTCAAGCTGCTCGGCGAGGACGAGCGTATCCGCGTGCGGGTCTTCGAGGACTACTCGAACCTCGACGCGATCCGCAACGCCGCCTTCCTGGTGACCTACACCTGTGATGTCGTCCCCAGCCTTGACGAGCAGGAAGCCCTGCGCGCCTGGGTCGCCGGCGGCGGGCGCTGGTACGCGCTGCATGGCACCGCGTCGATCCTGCGCTTCCTCGACAACGGCCTGGTGGATTCGCCCGCGCTGGCGCCGCACTTCATGGAAACCCTCGGCAGCCAGTTCATCGCCCATCCGCCGATCGGCCCCTACCGGGTCGAGGTGGCCGACCCGAAGCATGAGCTGGTGAAGGGCATTGAGCCGTTCGAGGTGGTGGACGAGCTCTACTTGTCCGACATCCACGCCGAACTGCACGTGCTCCTCGACACCGAGTTCGAAGGGGAGGGCACCGGCTTCGCGCGCAGCAAGTGGAAGCGCGCCCGCCACCCGGTGCTCTACCTGCGTCCTATCGGCGCCGGCGCGGTGCTTTACCTGACCCTCGGCCATTGCCGTGGCCACTACGACATGCAGCCCTTCATGGACTACTGGCCCGAGAAGCAGAAGTGCGCCTGGGAGCAGCCGGTGTTCTACGAACTGCTGCGCCGGGGCATCGCCTGGGGCAAAGGCCGGGCCGAACCGGCGGCGGGCGAATGAATTCGCCCCCACGAAAAGGCAGCACCGACATGTAGGGGCGAATTCATTCGCCCACCGCACACAAGCAAGATCAGACGGGCGCCAGCCCGCCGCACTTCACTCGAAAGGAAGAGACAAATGGAACTCGGACTGCGCGGTAAGAAAGTCATCATCAACGGCGGTAGCCGCGGCATCGGCAAGGCGGCGCTGGAAATCTACGCGGCGGAAGGCTGTGACATCGCCTTCTTCTCCCGTGACAAGCAGCGCGTCGAGCAGACCGTCGGCGAGCTGCGCCAGCACGGCGGCAAGGTCATCGGCGACGCCTTCGACATGAACGACGGCGCCGCCTACCAGGCCTGGCTGACCAGCGCCGCCGAGCGCCTGGGCGGCTGCGACATCTTCATCCACAACGCCAGCTCCTCTGGCGCCCAGGGCACCACCGACTGGGACATGACGTTCCGCCTCGACATGATGGGCGCCGTCACCGGCTGCCAGACCCTCGAGCCCTTCCTCGAGAAGTCCGAATCCCCGTCGGTGATCCTGATGTCCAGCACCGCGGCCGTGGAAACCTTCATCTACCCGCAGGCCTTCAATGCCATCAAGGCGGCCATCATCACCTACGCCAAGCAGCTGTCCCAGCTGTGGGCCGCCAAGCAGATCCGCGTCAACACCGTCTGCCCCGGCCCCATCGCCTACCCGGGCGGCAACTGGTCGATGATCAAGGAGGCGATGCCCGAGCTGTACGACAAGACCCTCTCCGAGATGCCCCTCGGCCGCTTCGGCGCGCCGGAAGACGTGGCCCGCGCGATGGTTTTCCTGTCCAGCCCGGCGGCCTCCTACATCACCGGTACCAACCTGGTGATCGACGGCGGCTACACCAAGCGCGTGCAGTTCTGAGCGGAGCGCGCCGGCCATGAAGCTGTACACCTCGATCGGACCCAACCCGCGCGTCGTCAGGATGTTCGCCGCCGAGAAGGGCATTTCCCTCGACCATGTGGTGGTGGACATCATCGCCGGCGAGAACCGCCAGCCGGCCTGGCAGGCCATCAACCCGACCTGCACGACGCCGGTGTTGGAACTGGAGGGCGGCCTGCGCATTGCCGAGACCACCGCAATCTGCGAGTACCTGGAGGAGTTCCGGCCGGCGCCGGCGCTGATCGGCGCCACGCCGGAGGCCCGCGCCGTCACGCGCATGTGGTGGCGGCGCGTGGACCTGCTGGTGGTCCAGCCGATGACCGCCGGCTTCCGCGGCGCCGAAGGCCTGCCGTTGTTCCAGGAACGGGTGCGTTGCCTGCCCCAGGCTGCCGACGACCTCAAGCAGAGCGCCCGCGAGGGTCTCGCGTGGTTCGAGGCACAGCTCGGCGACAAGCCGTATATTGCCGGCGACGCGCTGACGGTGGCCGATATCCTGCTGTTCTGCTTCGTGGAGTTCGGCGCCCTGGTGGGGCAGGGACTCGATCCCGCCCATCAGCGCCTGGCCGCCTGGCGCGAGTGCATCGCGGCACGGCCGTCCGCCGCGCTGCCGTAGTAGTGACTGCAGCACCCCGACAAATACAAGACCCGGAGACACCATGCACCAGATCACCACCCATCACGACTTCGACGCCCCCGCCGCGCTGCTGTGGGACCTGCTCGCCGACTTCGCCCATATCGAACGCTGGTGGCCGCAGGACGTGCCGGCCGTGCAGATCGAGCGCGTCGAGCTCGAAGGCGAGGGCATCGGCCTGACCCGCCACATCTACAACAAGGGCTTTGCCGCGCCGGTCAGTGAACGGCTGGATTTCCAGGATCCGGAGACGATGACCTACAAGCTGTCCATCGTCGGCCAGCGCCCCGCCGGCATCACCGCCTACCAGGCCACCGGGCGCATCGAGCCGCTGGCTGGTGGGCGCAGCCGCCTCAACTACCACAGCGAATTCACCACCGAATCCGGCCAGCCTGATGAGGCCGACGCCTTCCTACGCATGGCCTACGCCCTGATGTTCCAGGGCCTCGCTGCCGCCACCGCCCGCTGACACCCAACGCCCCGCCGAGGATGCATCCATGAGCATGAAAGCTGTCCGCTTCACCGTTCCGGGCGCTGCGCCCATCGTCGAGGAAGTTCCGATCCCGCAGCCCGGCCCCGGCCAGGTGCTGGTCAGGATCGGTGGCGCCGGCGTGTGCCATTCCGACCTCCACGTGCTGGACCACGGTGCGATGCATTTCCACGGTCCCTTCACCCTCGGCCATGAAAACGCCGGCTGGGTCGCGGCGCTGGGTGCCGGCGTCACCGGCGTGAAGGAGGGCGACCCGGTGGCGGTGTTCGGCTTCTGGGGCTGCGGCCATTGCCATGCCTGCCTGCTGTCGATGGAGGCCTATTGCGAGAACTGGGAGAGCCTGCCCAACAACGGCGGCGGCATCGGCACCGACGGCGGCATGGCCGAATACATGCTGGTGCCCTCGCCGCGCCTGCTGGTGCCGCTGGGCAGCCTGGCTCCACGGGAAGCCGCGCCGCTGACCGACGCGGCCCTGACGCCCTACCACGCCATCAAACGCGGCCTGCACCTGCTGACGCCGGACGCGACGGCCGTGGTGATCGGCGTCGGCGGCCTCGGCCACATGGCGGTGCAACTGCTGCGCGTGCTGTGCGGCGCCCGTGTGGTGGCGGTGGATGTGGACGACCGCAAGCTGGAGCACGCCCGCCAGCTGGGCGCCGATTTGGTGGTCAATTCCCGCAACGCTGCCGCGGCGGCGGAGCAGATCACCGCCTTCACCGGCCGGCGCAAGGCTGCGCTGGTCCTGGACTTCGTTGGCATCCAGCCGACCCTCGACCTGGCCGTGCAGCTGGTGGGCCGCAACAGCCAGCTGACGGTGGTCGGTGTCGGCGGCGGCACGATCCCGCTGACCCAATGGACGCTGCCCTTCGGCTGCTCGGTGAGCACGCCGCTGTGGGGCTCCCGCGCCGAGCTGATGGAAGTCATCGCGCTGGCCCAGAGCGGGCGCATCCACGTGGATGCCAGCTATTTCGGCATCGAGCAGGGGCCGCAGGTGCTGCAGGACCTGCGCGACGGCAAGCTGGTCGGGCGCGGCGTGCTGGTGCCGGACCTGGTCTGAACGACGAAAGGAAAAACCGATGTTCCCCAAATTTGCTGCCGCGCTGCTGATGTCGAGCGCATTGCTGGCCCCGGCGGCCCAGGCCGCCGACGACGACGCCAAGCAGGCCCAGGCCTTGCTCGCCAAGGCCGTCGCCTACTACAAGGACAAGCAGGACCTGGCCCTCGGCGCTTTCAGCCGCCAGGGTGAGTTCCTGACCCCCAGCCTGTACGTGTACGTGCTGGACAGCAAGGGCACCATGCTGGCCAGCGGTGGCTCGTCGGCCGCGCTGATCGACCGCAACGTGGCCGACATGAAGGACGCTGCCGGCAAGCCCTTCTTCCGCGAGATGCTCGACGTCGCCAAGACCAAGGGCGGTGGCGCGGTGGAGTACCGCTGGCTGAACCGCCGCGACGGCAAGGTGGAGCGCAAGCTGACCTATTTCGAGCAGGTCAAGGACCGCATCATCGCCGTCGGCTACTACCTGCCCCACGGCAGCGCCGAGCAGGCCCGGGCGCTGGTGGAGCGGGCCGCCGCCGCGGTGAAGGAAGACCCGGCCAAGGCCATCGCCGCGTTCAACGAGCTCAACGGCAGCTTCAGCGAGGACGACCTCTACGTTTTTGCGATCGGCCTCGACGACAAGCGCTTCAAGGCCCACGGCGCCATCCCGCGCCTGGTCGGCAGCGACGCGCTGGCCCTTCGGGACGCCGACGGCAAGCCTTTCATCGAGACGCTGCTGGCCCGCGTGAAGGACAAGGACCAGGGCGAGACCGACTACGCCTGGCGCAACACCGTCACCAGCAAGGTCGAGCGCAAGCACACCCTGCTGCGCAAGGTCGGTGGGCTGGTGGTGGCGGTCGGCTACTACCCGCACTGAGGGGCGGGCGCGATGCCGGTCGAGCTCATCGGTTGTTACTGGACGCTGGCCGGCAACTACACGTTTGGTGCCGAAGACCACAGCCCGTGGTCCTTCCGCGCCCGGGCCGAGGCGGCGGGGCGGGCCTGCTATACGGGCTTCGGCTTCAAGCAGGCCGACCTGCGCCGCATCCTGGCCTGCCACGGCTACGCCGAGATCCGCGCGATCCTCGCCGGCAACGGCCTCCGCCATGTCGAACTGGAAGCCCTGTTCGACTGGTGTGCCGACGGCCCGGCGCGCCGCCAGTCCGACGCTGACCGCCAACTGTTGCTGGCCGCGGCGGCCGAGCTGGGCGCCCACCATATCAAGGCCGCCGGGGATTTCGGCAGGGCGGACTGGAGCATCGAGCGCATGCACGACGCCTTCCAGCAACTCGCCGGCGAGGCCCGCACCGTCGGCAGCGTGGTCACGCTGGAGCCGATCGCCTTTTCCAATATTCCCGACCTGGATACGGCGCTGGCCATCATCGGGCCCAGCGCCGGTCGCGGCGGCGGGCTGATGCTCGACAGCTGGCACGTGATCCGCGGCGGCATGCCGCTGGAACGGATTGCCGCGTTGCCGCCGGGCACGATAGGCGGCGCGGAGCTGGACGACGGCACGCTGGCCACCGTCGGCTCACCGATCGCCGACACGCTGGACCGCCGCCGCCTGTGCGGCGATGGCGAGTTCGACCTGCCGGCCTTCATCGCCGCGGTGCAGGCCGGCGGCTATGACGGACCGTGGGGCGTGGAGATCATCTCCGCCGAGCAGCGCACCCGCCCGCTGGAGGCGGCGGCGCGGCTGTCCTGCGCCAGCGCGGCCCGCCTGTTTGGCTGACCCTACCTTGGGCAGGGGTACAGGCGTATAGTCCGTCCTCCGCCGCCGGCTGGCCCGTGCCGGGGCGTACTGGATGTGCCTGAATACCATGCCTTTACCCAGCTTCAACCCCGCCGATTACGAATCCCAGCTGGACGCCAAGGTCGCGCGTTTCAAGCAGGACTTCGCGCCCTTCGGCCTGCCCGAGCCGGACGTGTTCCGCTCCGCGCCCCTGCACTACCGGCTGCGCGCCGAGTTCCGCATGTGGCACATGGGGCCGCGGGTGGATTACGCAATGTACGACCCGGACGCACCCAAGGTGCCGGTGGTCATCGACGACTTTCCGCCGGCCTGTGAGCCCATTGCCCGCGCCATGCCGGTGCTGCGCGAGCGCCTGATGGCCAGCGAGGCCCTCAAGCTCAAGATCTTCCAGGTGGATTTCCTCGCCACGCTGAGCGGCGAGCTGATGATCTGCCTGGTCTACCACCGTCCCCTCGACGCCGCCTGGGAGGCTGCCGCCGCTGAGCTGGCCGCCGACATGGGCGTGCAGGTGATCGGCCGCAGCCGCAAGCAGAAGATCGTCATCGGCCGCGACTGGTTGCTGGAATCCTTCGAGCTGGACGGCCGCACGCTGCGCTACAAGCAGATCGAGGGCAGCTTCACGCAGCCCAATGGCGGCGTTAACCGCCAGATGCTCGGCTGGGCCTGCGCCCAGGCTCGCGGGTTGGGCGGCGACCTGCTGGAGCTGTATTGCGGCAACGGCAACTTCACCATCGCGCTGGCGCCCCATTTCGGCCGCGTGCTGGCCACCGAGGTCAGCAAGTCGTCGGTGCATGCAGCCCATTACAACCTCGAAGCCAATGCCATCGACACCGTGGCGATGGTGCGCATGTCCAGCGACGAGATCAGCGACGCGCTGGCCGGCGGCCGCGAATACCGCCGCATGAAGGACGTGGACCTGGCCAGCTACAATTTCACGACGTTGTTCCTCGACCCGCCGCGCAGCGGCCTCGACGCGCCGACCGTCGAGCTGGCCCGCGGCTTCGACAACATCCTGTACATCTCCTGCAACCCGGAGACCCTGCGCGACAACGTCGCCGCGCTGCAGGACAGCCACGCCATCGCCGCCTCGGCGGCCTTCGACCAGTTTCCCTATACACACCACCTGGAGTGCGGCGTGCTGCTGAAGAAGCGCAGCGCCTGAACTCCGTAACCGATACAGGAAATCTCCATGAGCAGTCTGCCCAAGTGCCCCCAGTGCGGCTCCGAATATACCTACGAGGACGGCGCCAACTTCGTCTGCCCCGAATGCGCCCATGAATGGCCGCAGGCGGCCCCCGCCGAGGAACAGAAGGTCGTCCGCGACGCCAACGGAAACGTGCTGCAGGACGGCGACAGCGTCACCGTGATCAAGGACCTGAAGGTCAAGGGTTCGTCCTCGGTGGTGAAGGTCGGCACCAAGGTCAAGAACATCCGCCTGGTGGACGGCGACCACGACATCGACTGCAAGATCGACGGCTTTGGCGCGATGCAGCTGAAGTCGGAGTTCGTGAAGAAGGCCTGACCAGGGTTTGAATGACGGTCTGCGCGGCCGTCAGTAGCGCAGCGCCCGTCCCACCGGCCGCCGGCTCGCCACCAGGCGCAGCACGGCGCGTGCCGGGGCCGGCGTCGGCGCGTGGATCAGCGCGATGCTGAGCCACACCGCGACGCTGAAGTAGAGGGACATCCATACCATCTCGCCGTGCCAGTCGGCCCAGCGGTGGGAGACCACCCAGCGGCTGGAGGCGTCCAGTACGCCCTGGGCGAGGCTCAGGTACTGGCGGCCGTGGGCCTCGTCGGTCAGCCAGCGGGTCCAGTACATCGGTACATCCACGCCGAACATGTAGAACACATAGCCGACGCCGGCCACGCACCACAGGGCCAGCAGCGGCCGCTGCGCCACCGCCAGGCGCGGCCACACCGCCAGCAGGCCGACCACCAGCAGCGCCGCGCTGACGCCCCACAGGGATTCCTCGATGACGTGGCCCAGGTTGGCGGTGGTCAGCACCGCGTACCAGGAGCAGGTTTCCGCCACCACGATCAGCGGCACGATGAGGTTGGATGCCAGCCGGCCGGGCGTGCTGCGGGTGGCCTGGGCGGCTTCGCGCAGCATCAGCGCCCACTGGGTGACGAAGCACAGCTCGGCGATGGTCGCCACCGAGCGGCCGACGATCACGCTGGACAGCCAGGAGTCGAACAGGCACAGGCGCGGCACATCGAACACCGGCAGGAAGGAGCGGTAGGCGCAGCCGAACACGTAGCCCGCCGACAGCAGCAGCTGCCAGCGCCGCCACCCGTAGGCATCGGCCGACAGCAGGCCCTGGCGCCGGTTGAGGGCCGCGGCCGACCACAGCCAGGCCAGGATGTTGAGCCCCGCCACCGCAGATAGCAGGGCCCACCAGGAAAACACGCTGATCGTCATGATGGGGTAACGCTAGGATGCTAGTGCTACCCCGTCAAGGAAGGCTCGCGGTGGGTTTGATCCAGGTAAAAGAAAAAGCACCCAAAGCTTCGCGGGCGAATGAATTCGCCCCTACAGGGACTGGGCGGTCGTCGCCCCGCCTAGAACAGCTCCACCGCATTGTGGTTGCGGCCCGCGTTGAGGGCTTGCATGACCTGGGCGAACTGGGAGTCGAAGTCGCCGCCGCTGGCCAGGCGGGCGAGGATGCGCTGGATCGCCTGTTCCATGGTGGCGTTGATCGTCGCTTCCTGGGTCTGGCTGGTGTTGAGCCAGCCGTAGGTTTTCTCGATGCTGTCCACCATCTCCTGCAGCAGCAGGCGGGTGTCGCGCATCGTGGCCTTGTTCTGGTCGCCGAGGTCCGTCAGTGCCACCTCGGCCTCGCTGAGGGCGATCTGCAGCTGCTCGGCGCGTTTCTGCCCCTCCTGGCGGATGTCCACATTGACCGACAGGGCTTCCGCCGATTCCGCCAGGATCGCCAGGCTGTCGCGCAGGATGCCGGCCCGCTCGGGCTCCTCCGCTTCGTCCGGCATGTTCGAGACGATGAGCGACACCCGGTCGTAGTTCACCACCAGACGCTTCTTGAACTGGAACAGACGGCCCATCTCGGAGACGTGCTCGAGGATGGACTGCTCCAGCGAGGTGGGCTCGCCGTGATCGGTGATTGCGGTCGTCGCGCCGTCGGGATGGCGGATCAGCACGCAGGACTTGAGGCCCAGTTCCTGGATCGCCGTCAGCAGGCAACCGGCCAAGGCGCGGTAGTCGTGGCTGACGATGCTTTTGCGCATGAAGTCGAGCAGGATGCCGGTCTGGCTGGCGCTCGACAGGAAGCCCATCGCCATCTGTTCCAGGGCTTTCTTCTCGTCGGCCAGAGCGGCGGCGGCACGGTACTGGCGGATCGCCACGGCAACCTTGCGCTGGAAGATGTCGGCATTGACCGGTTTGGTGATCAGGTCGGTGCCGCCGGCATCGAAGGCCTTCAGGTGCTCCTCAAGGGACTGGTGGCCGGTGACGAAGATGATCGGCACGCTGGTGAAGGTGCGCAGGCGGCGGCAGGTCTCGTAGCCGTCGATGCCGGGCATCTCGACGTCCAGCACGATCAGGTCTGGCGTCTGTCCGACACACAGCTCCAGCGCCTCGCTGCCGGACGAGGCGGTCAGTACGTCGAACTGCTGGGCCAGGATGGCGCGGTGGAAGGCGCGGGTGACTTTTTCATCGTCCACGATCAGCACGCGGCCGCCGAGTTCCTCGGCCTGATCGACCACCTGGCCTTGTTCGTCGGTTCTGCCGGGAGCGTATCTGTGCATGGAGTTGTTTCCTTGCTTTTCTTATCGTTGGACAATCGACACCGATTTTAACGGTTTGACGTGCACGGAAAGAGTGAGCGCATCACATTTCCTGAATGTTGTAGTGCGCTTGCTGTTCGCGAAAGGAAAGTAATGAAACTTAAGGACAATTCCCTGCTGCGCCAGCAGGCATTCATCGATGGCGAGTGGGCCGACGCGGCCGCTGGCGGGACTCATCCGGTGGTGAATCCGTCCACTGGCGTGGAGATTGCGCGCGTACCCGACATGGGGGCCGAAGAGACCCGGCACGCCATCGACGCCGCGGCGCGGGCGCTGCCGGCCTGGCGTGCCCGCTCGGCCAAGGACCGGGCCGTGCTGTTGCGTCGTTGGTACGAGCTGATCATGGCCAATCAGGACGACCTGGCGCTGCTGATGACCAGCGAGCAGGGCAAGCCGCTGGCCGAGGCGCGGGGCGAGGTAGCCTACGGCGCGTCCTTCGTCGAGTGGTTCGCCGAGGAGGGCAAGCGCGTGTATGGCGAGACCATCCCTGCGCCGACTCCCGACAAGCGCCTGCTGGCCATCCGCCAGCCGGTCGGGGTTACCGCGGCGATCACGCCGTGGAACTTCCCGATCGCGATGATCACCCGCAAGGTCGCGCCGGCGCTGGCGGCGGGCTGCACCTCGGTGGTCAAGCCGGCCGAGGCGACACCCCTGTGCGCGCTGGCGCTGGCCGAGCTGGCCCAGCGGGCCGGCATTCCGGCCGGGGTGCTGAACATCGTCACCACCGCGCGGCCGGCGGTGGTTGGTGGGGTGCTCACCGCCAGCCCGGTGGTGCGCAAGCTGTCCTTCACCGGCTCCACGCCGGTCGGCAAGCGTCTGATGGCGGAGTGCGCCGACACGGTCAAGCGGCTGTCGCTGGAACTGGGCGGCAACGCGCCCTTCATCGTCTTCGACGACGCCGACCTGGACGCCGCGGTGGCCGGTGCCATCGCCTCCAAGTACCGCAATGCCGGCCAGACCTGCGTCTGCGCCAACCGCATCCTGGTGCAGGACGGCATCTACGACGCCTTCGCAGCGCGTCTTGCCGAGGCTGCCGCCGCGCTGCAGGTGGACGACGGCCTGGTCGCCGGCGCCCAGGTCGGCCCGCTGATCAACGCGGCGGCGCTTGAAAAGGTCGAAGGCCTGGTCGGCGACGCGCTGGCCAAGGGCGCGCAGCTCGTCACCGGCGGCACGCGCCACCCGCGCGGCGGCTGGTTCTACACGCCGACGGTGCTGGCCGGGATCACCGCCGACATGCGCATCGCCCGCGAAGAGATCTTCGGCCCGGTGGCGCCGCTGTTCCGCTTCAAGACCGACGACGAGGCGATCGCGCTGGCCAACGACACGCCCTACGGCCTTGCAGCCTACTTCTATTCCCGCGACATCCACCGCGTGTGGCGTGTCGCCGAGGCGCTGGAATACGGCATGGTCGGCATCAACGAGGGCCTGATCTCCAACGAGATGGCGCCCTTCGGCGGGGTCAAGGAGTCCGGCGTCGGCCGCGAGGGCTCCCGCCACGGCATCGACGAGTACCTGGAGATCAAGTACCTGTGCATGGGCGGCCAGCGGCCGTAGACAGCGACTACCGCGCCGCTGCCTGAGGAGGGGTTGCGGATGTCCCGGGGCAGGGACATCCGCAGGTCGGGCGATGGTGAAATCGCGGCCGCGCCCATCTCGCATCAAGGGATATTTTTTGCACATCGGGCTTGAAACGGTTTTTTCCCAAGGGTAATATAAAAACGAACAAGACTGTTTTTGATTGTTTGACGTGAGCTTTGCGCAGTCGCCGTTCCGCTGAACGGGGACACCCTTGAATTCATCGTCACCGCTGTCCCTGCGCCTGTCGGCCCGGAGAGCCGGTGCGGGAGTCCGTCAGATGCTTCAATACGCTTTTGGCTTCATTTTCCCGGGCAGCAACGCTGTCCGCGCCTTTCTTCGAACCTGCCCCTCGGGCGGGTGACGCATCCCGTTCCCGGACTGCCGGGACTCCGCTTTATCCGTTTCCCCGTTTCCTGCATGGTCGGTCGGTACGCCCGGTCGTGGCGTCGCTTTCCCATCGGGAAGAAAGGAGTCGCCGCGCAAGCAAAATAAAAAGATGTTTGTTTGTTTTTAATGTGTGGTTCGCCAGACACGGACGACCACATTCAAAGGAGGAGAACGAGTGCACAAAAACAAGAGAAAATCGCGTGCCGCCCGTGCAGGGGGCATCGCGCTGAACCTCGTCGGCGGGACCGCGTTGCTCATGGCGAGCATGCAGGCCGGCGCTTTCGAGATCGATGCCGGTAACCCGGACGTGAAGATCCGCTGGGACAACACGCTGAAGTACAACGCCGGCTGGCGTGCCGAGGGGCGCGACAACAAGCTCGGCGACAACTGGGTGTCCCAGGCCACCAACTATGGCTGGAACACCGGTGACCTGGTGACCAACCGGGTGGACCTGCTGTCGGAATTCGACTTCATCTACAAGGAACACCACGGCTTCCGCGTGTCCGCGACGGCGTGGAACGACTTCGCCTACACCAGCCGCGTGCATGGCAATCCGGCCTACCAGGCGGCCGGGCTGGGTACCGCCTATCCGAACAACAGTTTCACCAAGCACGTGGAGCGCTGGTACAAGGGCTCCGGCGAGCTGCTCGACGCCTTCGCCTTCACCCGCGTGGAAGTCGCCGAGGTGCCGATCAACCTGCGCGTCGGTCGCCACAACGTGTATTGGGGCGAGTCCCTGTTCACCTTCGCCAACAGCATCGCCTACGGCCAAGGCCCGCTGGACCTGCGCAAGGCGACCTCCACGCCCGGCATCGAAGCGAAGGAGCTGTTCCTGCCGCAGAACCAGGTGTCGATGGGGGCCCAGCTGACCAAGAACATCAGCGTCGCCGCCAACTACTACCTGCAGTGGGACCCGCACCGCCTGCCGGAAGGCGGCACCTACCTGGGCGGCGCCGATCTGAGCTTCCTCGGCGGCACCAGCTACCTCGGCTATCCGGTCGTCGGCGACCTGTCCACCGGCCCCAACCGCAAGCCCGGCAACACCGGCAGCTGGGGCGTGATGAGCAAGATCCGCTCGGAGCTGATCGGTGGCGACGTGGGCGTCTATTACCGCCGCTTCGACGACCGTTACCCGACCATGGTGGGTGGCCCGGACTACATGTACAACGCCTACGCCAAGGACGTGAAGCTCTACGGCCTCAGCCTGTCGAAGCAGATCGGCTCGGTGTCCTTCGGCGCCGAGGCATCGCGGCGCGAAGGCACGGCGCTGGCCTCCAACGGCGCCGGCCTGGCCCTCGGCAACACCTGGCACGCGCTGGCCAACGTGATCGCCTACTTCGGCAAGACGCCGCTGTATGACTCGGCGCCGCTGACGGTCGAGTTGAACTACGTGCGTCTCGACGACGTGAATGGCGACACCGCGGCTTTCTTCAAGCACAAGGACTACGGCTGCACCACCGGCATCCGCTCCGGCTGCGCGACCAACGACGCCTGGGGCTTCAACGTGGCCTTCACGCCGACCTGGTTCCAGGTTCTGCCCGGCGTCGACGTGACCCTGCCGATCAACTACAGCCGCGGCCTCAAGGGTAATTCCCCGGTGCCGCTCGGACCGGGCGAGAACTCCGGTGCGTGGAGCCTGGGTGTCGGCCTCGACATCTTCTCCAAGTACACCGTGAACCTCTCCTACAACGACTACTTCGGCGGCTACAGCATGGGCGCCAACCCGGTCGCCGTGCCCGGCGTCGCCAGCGAAGTGTGGCAGGGCACCAACGGCAGCGGCGTCCTGCGCGACCGCGGCTGGGTCTCCCTGACCGTCAAGGCTACCTTCTGATCCAAGGAAAGAGCTCATCCCCATGAATACTTACGTAAAGACTCTCACCCTGATGCTGGCCCTCGGCGCATCGGGCATCGCCGGCGCCGCGCTGACGCCGGAGGAAATCAAGCAGCTTGGCACCACCCTCACGCCGTGGGGCGCCATCAAGGCCGGCAACGCCGACGGCAGCATTCCCGCCTACACCGGCGGCATCGAGCCGCCGCCCAGCTACGACCCGAAGAAGCCGCAGTACCGGCCCGACCCCTTCGCCAATGAAAAGCCGCTGTTCTCGATCACCGCCGCCAACATGGCCAAGTACGAGGACAAGCTGACCGCCGGCCAGAAGGAGATGCTGAAGAAGTACGCCACCTTCCGCATCGACGTCTATCCGAGCCATCGCACCGCCAAGTACCCCAAGTACGTCATCGACAACACGCTGAAGAACGCCGCCAGCTGCGCGCTCGCGCCCAACCTGCTGCAGTTGGCCGGCACCTGCTTCGGCGGCGTGCCCTTCCCGATCCCCAAGAACGGCGCCGAGGTGATGTGGAACCGTACCCTCAAGTACGACCAGTACGCCTACCAGTCGCCGGGCCAGACCTCGACGCTGGTGGACCGCAGCGGCCGTCGCGTGGAGACCGGCTCCTTCGCTTACTGGCAGACTTATCCCCACTACGAGCCGGGCCGCAGCAAGCCGATCTCGTCGGATGACATCCTCGAATACGGCCGCGTTGACTGGACAGGCCCGGCGCGCAAGGCCGGCGAGAAACTGGTGCTGCACGATTCGGTGGACATGCTCAACGTCGGCCGCCGCGCCTGGACCTACCTGCCCGGCCAGCGCCGCGTGAAGCTGTCGCCGGACGTGGCCTACGACACCCCCAGCCCGGCCGGCGGCGGCGTCGGCACCGTGGATGACACCCAGGTCTTCTACGGCGCGCAGGACCGCTACAACTACAAGCTGGTGGGCAAGAAGGAGATCTTCATCCCCTACAACACCTTCAAGCTGCACGACGAGAAGCTGTGCCCCAGCGAGAAGGTGTTCACGCCCAATCACCTCAACCCCGATTGTGTGCGTTGGGAGCTGCACCGGGTGTGGGTGGTGGAAGCCACGCTGAAGGAAGGCAAGCGCCACATCTACCCGCGCCGCACGATCTACTGGGACGAGGACATTCCGGCGGTCGGCATGGCTGACAACTATGACGATGCCGGCAAGATCTTCCGCGTCTCGCAGATCAACTACTACCCCTTCTACGAGACCACCGGCCACAACCCCCACGAGTTCGTCGTGCATGACCTGAACAGCGGGGCCTATGTGCGCCAGGCCTACACCCCGGCCGAGGGCGGCATGATGGTCGTCACCAAGCCGACGGAGGCCAAGCAGGCGGCCTTCTACGATTCGGCAGCCATCGCCCAGGAAGGCGTGCGCTGACCCGACGCCGGCCCGGCCTGCCTTCCCGGCGGGCCGGGCCGGCGGCTTTCATCAGGAGGGTTACATGAACAGACTGCAAGGCAAGGTGGCCATCGTCACCGGTGCCGCGTCGGGGCTGGGGGCCGCCGATGCGCGCCTGCTGGCCGCCGAGGGCGCGCGGGTGGTGCTCACCGACATCAACGCCGAGCAAGGCGAGGCGGTGGCAAAGCGTATCGAAGGCGCGTTCTTCATCCGCCACGACACGCGCAGCGAAGCCGACTGGCAGGCTGTGGTGGCGGCTACCGTCGAGCGCTTCGGGCGCCTCGACGTGCTGGTGAACAACGCTGGCCTGGTGCGCTTCGGCAGCGTCGAAGACACGACCCTGGAGGATTTCCGTTTCCTGAACGCGGTGATGGCCGAGGGCACCTTCCTCGGCTGCAAGCACGCGATCCCGGCGATGGCCAGGAGCGGCGGCGGCTCCATCGTCAACATCGCCTCGGTGGCCGCGCTGAAGGGCATCAGCCCGATCATCGCCTACACCGCCGCGAAGGGCGCGATCCTGGCCATGACCCGCAGCATCGCCGTGCATTGCCAGGAGCAGGGCTACGGTATCCGCTGCAACGTGATCCTGCCCGGCGCCCACGACACGCCAATGACCGCCGCCGCGCTGGCGTCCCTCGACGACGCCGCGGCCGGCCTCGAGCAGATCCACAACCACGGCCAGGGCAAGCCCGAGGACGTGGGCAACCTGGTGGTCTTCCTGGCCTCCGACGAATCCCGCCACATCACCGGTACCTCGGTGGTCATCGACAACGGGGAAACGATCCGATGAACGACAGCGAACTGCAGCAACTGCGCGCCGAGGTGGCCGACCTGGCGGCCCGCCGCGACATCCACCAGGCCCTCAACAACTACATGCGCGGCCAGGACCGCCTGCTGCCGCCAACCCAGCGCCTGGCCTTCCATCCCGACGCGTGGGTGGATTGCGGCCTGTTCGCCGGTCCGGCGGCGGAGTTCATCGACTTCGCGCAGGGCTTCCTGGCCGCCTGTGACGCCAGCCAGCATCTGATCGGCCAGGTCAGCATCACGCTGGACGGCCGCAAGGCGAAGGGCGAGGTGTATTTCATCGCCCACCACCGCATCACCGAGAACGGTGAGAAGAAGGACCTCTTCGTCGCCGGCCGCTACCACGACGAGTACGAAGACCGTGGCCAGGGCTGGAAGATCGCCCGCCGCAAGGAGATCGTCGACTGGGCCCGCACCGACGCGGCCGCCGACGCCTTCCTGAAGGACCAGCCGGCGCTGCACCTGGCTGCCCGCGGTGAGCTGGGCTGAGGCCGGCTACCGCATTGCACAATATAAAAGACAGACCAATCTGTTTGTAATGCGTTAATCTGCCGCCTCGGTGGCATCGGAAGCGCGTTGCGCCGAACGGCACAGCGCGTGACGCATCAAGGAGGAGCACCACCCATGAATCACCCGGCCGAAATCCTGCCGCCTGGTGCCGCCCGCTGCCCGGGGCCGAGCACCGCCGAAATCATCCGCGCCGACGGCGACCAGCCGCCGGCCCATCTCACCGAGCCGAGCTACCAGTTTCTCGGCGACGCCGACATCGCCTACGCCCGCTACACGTCCCGCGCCTTCCACCAGCTGGAAAAGGACAAGCTGTGGACCAAGGTGTGGCAGTGGGCCTGCCGGGAAGACGACATCCCCGGCCCCGGCGACTATTTCGTCTATGAGATCACCGACAAGTCGGTGATCATCGTGCGCACCGAGAGTGGGGCGATCAAGGCCTATCCCAACGCCTGCCTGCACCGCGGCACGCAGCTCAAGCCGGCCGGCTCGGCCGGGCGCTCGAAGAACCTGCGCTGTCCCTTTCACGGCTTCACCTGGACGCTGGACGGCGCGCTCAGCGACGTACCCTGCCGCTGGGATTTTCCGCACATCCGCGATGAGGACTTCCACCTGCCGGCGCTGAAGGTGGACACCTGGGGCGGCTTCGTCTTCATCAACTTCGACCAGGACGCGCCGCCGCTGGCCGAGCACCTGGGCGTGCTGCCGGAGCACTTCGCCAACTGGGACCTGGGCGCCAAGTTCACCGCCCGCCACGTGCGCAAGCTGCTGCCGGCCAACTGGAAGGCCTGCCTGGAAGCCTTCCTGGAGTCCTACCACGTGCTGGAGACCCATCCGCAGGGCGTCCTGACGGTGGGTGACGCCAACAGCCAGTACGACATCTACGGCGACAGCGTGTCGCGCTTCGTGCACCTGGTGGGTTATCCGAGTCCGCACCTGAAGGAGACGTTCACCCAGCAGCAACTGCTCGACGCGCTGCTCGGCGAGGGCGTCGTGGAAGGCATCGCCGATGAGGACACCCGGCTCCGCGTGCCCCCCGGTGGCACCGCCCGCCAGGTCTTCGCGCAGCACCTGCAGCAGCTCTTCGGCAAGGCCTACGGCAAGGATTTCTCCCACCTCAGCGTGTCCGAGACCATCGACGCCATCGAGTACTGCCTGTTTCCCAACACCTGTCTGTTCCCTTCGCTGCTGTTCCCGATGGTCTATCGCTTCCGCCCCAACGGCGACGACCCGGATTCCTGCATTTTCGATCTGCTGTTCCTGCAGCCGGTGCCCGATTCCGGCGTCCGGTCGGACCCGGCGGAGGTCATCGAGCTGGATTTCGAGCAGTCCTTCCACGAAGTGCCGGGCTTCGACCCCGGCCTGGCGACGATCTACGACCAGGACACCGGCAATCTCGGCGGCCAGCAGCGCGGCTTCAAGTCCAGCACCAAGCCGGGCCAGACCCTCGGTAATTACCAAGAAGTGCGCCTGCGCCAGCTGCACCAGACGCTGGACAAATTTCTCGGCAAAAAATGAATGAATCGGGAGGAAAGCATGAATAAATTGCATGACAAGGTGGCCCTGGTCACCGGCGCTGCGTCCGGCATCGGCGCCGGCATCGCCCGTCGTTTGATTGCCGACGGGGCGACGGTGATGCTCACCGACATCAACGACGCCGCGGGCGCTGCACTGGCCGACGAGCTGGGCCCGCGTGCGGCCTACCTGTCCCTCGACGTGCGCGAGGAGGCCGCCTGGCAGGCCGCCATCGCCGAGGTGGAGCGGCGCTGGGGTGGCCTCGACATCCTGGTGAACAACGCCGGCATCTCCTTCCCGGCCCATATCGAGGCCGCCACGCTGGACGACTGGCGCAAGCACATGCGCGTGCATGGCGAAGGCACTTTCCTCGGCTGCAAGTACGGCGTGGCGAGCATGAAGAAGCGCGGTGGCGGGGCCATCGTCAACGTGTCGTCCGTGGAGAGCATCCGCCCGGGGCCGCTGTTCGTCGCCTACGGCGCCGCCAAGGCCGCCCAGGACGCGGTCACCAAGACCGTCGCGCTGCACTGCGGCGAGCAGGGCTACAAGATCCGCTGCAACTCGGTGCACCCCGCCGCCACGCGCACGCCCAACCTCCAGCAGTATCTCGACGCCTCTGATGATCCGGCCCGGCTCGAAGCCATCTATGCCGGCATGCAGCCCCTCAACCGGATTGCCGAGGTGGCCGAGATCGCCGCCGCGGTGGCCTTCCTGGCCAGTGACGAGGCGAGCTTCATGACCGGCCACCAGATGTACGTGGATGGCGGCGTGCTGGCCAAACCCTATCCCGCCGGCGAAGGCGCATGAGGAACGACATGAACATCGAACAACTGGAACGGGCCGTGGCCGAGCTGCAGGCCAGGCAGGATCTGCACGATCTGAACGTGCGCTACGCCGAAGGCGTGGATCGCCGCGACCGCGCGCTGCTGGAAACCCTGTGGTGGCCAGACTCGGAGATCGATTTCGGACTGTTCAAGGGCACTGGCCGGCAGTTCGCCGAGGTCATCAGCGCGCCGAACCCGGCGGTGGAGATCAGCTATCACTTCGCCTCCAACGAGCGCTTCGAGGTGGACGGCGACCAGGCCACCGGCCGCAGCTATGTGATCGGCGTGAGCGTGGCGGTCGCCGAGGATGGCACGAAGACCGACCACATGGTCGGTGGCCGCTACCTGGACACGTACGCGCGGCGCGACGGGGTATGGAAATTCACGCGGCGCCTGTTCGTTGTGGACTGGATGTCCAGCCAGCCCGGCAGCGCGGTCTGGGATGCCGGCATCGGTGCGCTGGCGGCCCGCGGCCGGCCCGGCGCGGACGACGTGTCCTACACCTTCTTCAAATCATGAGCGTCGGCGACCGGCCTGGAGATCAATCATGAACAACGCATTCCATTCCGTGCTGGATGCCGCCGAGTTGCCGCCCGGCGCCAGCAAGGCCGTACAGATCGACGGCCACAACATCCTGGTCGGCAATTCCGCCGGCGAGTTCTTCGCGGTGCAGAACCGCTGCACCCACCAGGATTCGCCCCTCGAAGGCGGGCGCATCCGCAACGGCCTGATCGCCTGCCCGCTGCACGGTGTGATGTTCGACGTGCGCACCGGTTGCGGCAAAGGCCAGATGGGCCGCGTGCCGCTGCGCACCTACGCGCTGCGGGTGGTGGACGGGCGCATCGAGGTGTCCGTCGACATGCCGGTGACGGCCTGAGGAGGCAGCGCATATGAACGATCGTATTGCGATGCCGCTGATCCCCGGCGACTACGCCGGCCTGCCGCCCGGCGCGGCGCGCTGCCCCGGCCCCAGCGTGCAGGACATCGTGGCGCAGGACGCGATGCCGGCTCCGGCGGTGCTGCGGGAGTCGAGCTACCGCTTCCTCGGCGAGGAGGACATCGGCTATGCCCGCTACACCTCGCGCACCCGCTTCGAGCAGGAGATGACCCACCTGTGGGCGCGGACCTGGCAATGGGCGTGCCGCGAGGAGCACATCCCGCAGGTCGGCGACTACTACGTGTATGAAGTCGGTCCCTACTCGGTGCTGGTGGTCCGCACGGAAGAGGGCATCAAGGCTTACTACAACGCCTGCCTGCACCGCGGCACCAAGCTGCGTCCCGAAGAAGGCATGGGCGCCGCCCACGAACTGCGCTGCCCCTACCACGGCTGGACCTGGACGCTGGAAGGGGCGCTGAAGAGCGTGCCCTGCGCGTGGGAATTCCCCCATGTGAAGCCCGACGCCTATCGATTGCCGGAGGTCCGCGTCGGCCTGTGGGGTGGCTTCGTCTTCATCAACATGGATGAGGATGCGCCGTCCCTGGAAAGCTACCTGGAGGTGCTGCCCGAACATTTCCGCGACTGGGATCTGGGCCAGCGCTATACCGAACTGCACATGGGCAAGATCCTGCCGTGCAACTGGAAGACCGGTCTCGAAGCCTTCATCGAGTCCTACCACGTGCTGGAGACCCATCCCCAGCTCCTGTACGGCACCGGCGACGCCAACGTGCAGTACGACGTGTATGGCGAGCATGTGACCCGCTTCTACGCGGTGGGCGGGGTGAACAGCCCGCACCTGGAAAAGCCCCTCAGCGAGCAGGAGCTGGTGAACACGATGCTGATCGGCGACCGTTCGGTGGTGAACGACGAGCTGACGGTGGGGGAGGGCGAGACCGCCCGCACGGTGATGGCGCGCTTCCTGCGCAAGGTGCTCGGCGAGAAATACGGCAGTGACCTGTCAGCGGTGTCCGACGCGGAAATGATCGACACCATCGAGTACCACCTGTTCCCGAACATGGTGCTGTTCCCCGGCGTCTCCCTACCGATGGTGTATCGCTTCCGGCCGCTCAAGGACGACCCGGAGCGCTGCCTGTTTGAAATCCTGTTCCTGCGCCCGCTGCCGGACCAGGGCGTGCCGCCGGACCCGCCTGAGATGGTGCTGGTCGGCGAGGACGCGTCCTACTCCGTCGTGCCGGGCCTCGACCCGGTGCTGGCGCGGGTTTACGACCAGGATACGGCCAACCTGCGGGCCCAGCAGCAGGGCTTCCGGGCCTCGAAGAAGCCGGGTCAGACCCTCGGCAATTACCAGGAAGTGCGCATCCGCCATTTCGAGCGCACTGTCGATCGCTATCTGGCCCATGCCAGCCTGAACAAGGAGATGACGAGGTGAACGATCGTCTGCCAATGCCTCTTGTGCCCGGTGACGATGCCGGCCTGCCCCCCGGTGCCGCCCGTTGTCCGGGGCCCAGCGCCCAGGACATCGTTTCCCGGGACGTCAATCCGCCGCCGCAGGTCCTGCGGGAGTCCCGCTACGAGTTTCTCGGCGATGAGGACATCGACTACTCCCGCTACACCTCCCGGGAGCGTTACGAGCAGGAAATGACCCATATCTGGGCCAGGACCTGGCAATGGGCCTGCCGTGAAGAGCACATTCCACAGGTCGGCGACTACTACGTGTACGAAGTCGGTCTCTATTCGGTGCTGGTGGTCCGCACGGGTGAGGGCATCAAGGCTTATTACAACGCCTGCCTGCATCGCGGCACCAAGCTGCGCCCGGAAGAGGGCATGGGGTCGGCCCAGGAGCTGCGCTGCCCTTACCACGGCTGGACGTGGACGCTGGAAGGGGCGCTGAAGAGCGTGCCCTGCGCGTGGGACTTTCCCCATGTGAAGCCGGACGCCTACCGCCTGCCGGAAGTCCGTGTCGGTCTGTGGGGCGGCTTTGTCTTCATCAACCTGGATGAGGATGCGCCGTCCCTGGAAACTCACCTGGAAGTCCTGCCCGAGCATTTCCGCAATTGGGATCTGGGCCAACGTTACACCGAGCTGCATCTGGGCAAGATCCTGCCGGCTAACTGGAAGGCCGGGATGGAAGCCTTCCTGGAGGCCTACCATGTGTTCGAAACCCATCCCCAGTTGCTGAAGGGCACCGGCGACGCCAATGTGCAGTACGACGTCTATGGCGACCACGTGGCGCGCTTTTACGTCCCGCTGGCGGTGACCAGTCCGCACCTTGAAAAAGCCCTCAGCGAACAGGAGCTGGCGGACTCGATGCTGCTCGGCGACCGTTCGGTAGTCGGTGATGCGCTGGTGGTGAAAGAGGGCGAGCGCGCCCGTACCGTGATGGCCCGCTTCCTAAGAAAGGTGCTGGGCGACAAGTACGGCCGCGATCTTGCCGGGGTGTCCGACACCGAGATCATCGACACCATCGAATACCACCTGTTTCCCAACATGGTGCTGTTTCCGGGGGTGTCGCTGCCGATGGTGTATCGCTTCCGGCCGCTCAAGGACGACCCGGAGCGTTGCCTGTTCGAAATCCTGCTCCTGCGCCCGCTGCCAGCCGAGGGGTTGCCGCCTGATCCTCCTGAGATGGTGCTGGTGCGCGAGGAGGAATCCTACGCGGTGGTGCCGGGGATGGATCCGCTGCTGGCCAAGGTCTACGACCAGGACACCGCCAACCTGCGGGCCCAGCAGCAGGGCTTCCGGGTATCGAAGAAGCCAGGGCAGACCCTCGGCAACTACCAGGAAATCCTCATCCGCCATTTTGAACGCACGGCCGACCGTTACCTGGCCCGTGGCCAGGCGGAGGGCTGAAGCGTGGACGCCCTCAAGGTCGTGAGTTTCCTGCACCGCCGCGCCGACTTCAGCCAGGCCCGCTTCAGCGAATACTGGCGGACCACCCACAAGGACCACGCGCTGAAGCTGGTGGAGGCCGGCTTCTTCCGTGGCTACATCCAGAACCACGCGCTGGACTGGCAGCCCGAGGGGCTGGCGCGGATGGCCGACGGGGCGCCTGAACTGTGGATCGACGACGTGGCGGCGCTGTCCCGGCTAGTGGACAGCCGTGAATACCGGGAAGGGGCGGGGCCGGACGAGGCGTGCTTCATGACGCCGCCGGCAATCGCCTGCGTCGCTCGTGAGCGTCTTATCGACGGGCGGCGGCGAGACGCGCTGGACGGCGCGGTGAAGCTGATGCTGGTGTGGCAGCGCGACCCGGCCCTGTCCCGTGACAGCTTCACGCGCCTGTGGCTGGCCGGCGACGGTGCCTCGCTGTTGCCCGGCGCCCGGCCGCTGCGCCTGACCCGCCAGGCCGTCGAGGCGCCGGACGATGTTTCCACCGCCTTCGACGGCGTGGAATGTAGCTGGTGGCCGGATGTGCGCAGCCTGCAGGCAGCTTGGGCGCAGCGCGCCGCGGAGGCCGGCCGCGGGCTGGTGGCGCCGGGCAGCCTGCGTGGCCTGCTGGTCCGCGAGGAAGTGGTGCTGGCGCCGGCAACCGAACAATGAACACAACGAGGAAGAGGAGAAGAAAACCATGACAGGACCGAGCCTGCACAACAAGGTTGCCATCGTCACCGGCGCCGGAATGGGCATGGGCGCCGCTACGGCGCTGCTGTTCGCCGAAGCCGGCGCCAGGGTGGTGGTGTCGGACGTCAATGAGGCGGCCGGCCGCGAGGTCGTCGCCCGCATCGAACAGGCTGGCGGCACGGCGCTGTTCCACAAGGCCAACGTGGCCGTCGGCGCCGACGTGGACCAGCTGGTCCGTGCCACCGTCGAGTGCTTCGGGCGTCTCGACGTGGCGGTGAACAATGCAGCGGTGACCCCCGACACGCGGCCGCTTGCCGAACTGGATGAAGCCGAGTTCGACAAGGTGATGGCGGTGGACCTGAAGGGCGTGGCCCTGTGCCTGCGCTACCAGCTGGCCCAGATGATCCGCCAGGGGCAGGGCGGTTCGATCGTGAACATCGGTTCGGTGAGCTCCTTCCGGCCCCAGCCCAACAACGGCGCCTATGTCGCGGCCAAGCACGGCGTCATCGGCCTGACCAAGGTCGCGGCGCTGGAGAACGGCGTGCACAAGATCCGCGTCAATGCGGTGGCGCCGGGCGCCATCGACACCCCGATGCTGCGCGGCGCGCTCGACGCGATGGGCGCCAGCGAGGCCGATTTCGCCGCGGCGCTGAGCCTGCTCGGCCGCTTCGGCGAGGCGCGGGAAGTCGCCCAGGCCAGCCTGTGGTTGGCTTCCGACCTCGCTTCCTACGTCACCGGCACCACCATCAACGTGGATGCCGGCTACGCCAACCGCTGACCCCGAAACGGGGCGGCGATCATTACAAAGACGATTCACCCAAGAAGGAGACCAGCATGAGTGACAACAACGAGCAGCAGCTTTTGCAGCAACTGGAAGACAAGCAGGCCCTGCGCGAACTGGGCACCCTGTTCGCCCGCGCCGCCGACCGCGCCGACCGCAGCCTGCTGGCCAGCCTGTTCGCCGACGGCGCGCAGGTCAGCGATGGCGGCTTCAGCGGCCCGGCCAGCGAGTTTGTCGGCGTGTGCGTGGCGCCTGCCGGCCTGGAGCGTAGCTTCCACTCGGTGTCCAACGAGTTCTACCAGGTGGAGGGCGACACGGCCCGCGGGGAGCTGTACGTGATCACCGTCAGCACCTGGAACAAGGACGGCGCCAAGACCGACACCCTGATCGGCGGCCGCTACCTGGACGAGTACCGCAAGGTCGGCGGGGCCTGGAAGATCGCCCGGCGTACCTTCGTGCACGAGTGGAACATGAGCTTCCCGACCACCACCGTGTGGGACGAGGGCCTGTTCGGCATGATCAAGCTGCGCGGTACCCGCGGCAAGGACGACCCCAGCTATACCCTGTTCGGAGAAAAGGCATGAGCAGCGCCGCCCGCATCCGCGCGCTGGCGGACAAGCAGGCGATCCACGAGCAGATGTGCCGCTACATCCAGGCCGTCGATCGCTGCGACCTCGAGCTGCTGAAGTCCACCTTCCACCACGACGGTACGGTGATCTTCGGCATCTTCGACGGCAACGCCCACGCCTTCTGCGACTACGACATTCCCTTCATCAAGGACAACCTGATCTGGGCCTATCACCGCATCGCCAACGTGCTGATCGAGTTCGACAGCGACACGCTGGCCCGCGCCGAGTCCTACATGCTCGGCAACGCGGCGGCGGCGCTGCCCGACGGCACCAGGATCAACTGCCCGGACAACATGCGTTACCGTGACGTGTGGGAAAAGCGCGACGGCGTCTGGAAAATGCGCCACCGCGACCTGGTGATGGACTGGAACGGCTGCTGGCCCTATGCCGGCCGTGAGGACGGTGAGTTCGCCGCCTACCGCATCCAGGGCTCGCGGGACCGCAATGACCGCGTCTACCAGCTCGGCCTGGTGCCCTGAGGCCCTGAGTCTGAGCGAATGAGGCCGGAAGCCGCGAGGCTTCCGGCCTTTCATCCAACAAGGAGGAGAAAAGCCGCATGCGTTTCGACAACAAGGTGGTGCTAATCACCGGCGCCGGTTCCGGGCTCGGCCGGGCGACGGCATTACAACTGGCCCGCGAGGGCGCCCGCCTGGCGATGGTGGATGTGGGTGCCGCATCCCTCGAGGAAACCCGCCGCCAGATTCTCGAGTTCCGGCCGGATGCGCCGGTCAGCCTGACGGTCGCCGACGTGACCGACGAGCCGGCGGTGGCAGCCTTCGTGGCCGACACGGTGGCCCGCTACGGGCGCCTCGACGGCTTCTTCAACAACGCCGGGGTTGAAGGCCGCCAGAACCCGACCGCCGACTACGGCATCGAGGAGTTCCACCGGGTCGTCAATGTGAACCTCAACGGCGTCTTCTACGGCCTCAAGCATGTGCTCGCCGTGATGCAGAAGCAGGGCTGCGGGGCGGTCGTCAACATGGCGTCGGTTGGTGGCATCCGGGGCGTTGGCAACCAGTCGGGCTATTCGGCCAGCAAGCACGGGGTGGTCGGGCTGACCCGCAATTCGGCGGTCGAGTACGGGCAGTACGGCATCCGCGTCAATGCGGTGGCGCCCGGCGCGATCATGACGCCGATGGTGGAAGGCTCATTGCGCCAGATGGGCGGCGACAACTGGGAGGCGGTCGGGCGGCAGTTCGTCAGCGCCAACCCGATGCAGCGCTTCGGGCGGCCGGAGGAGGTGGCGACGGTGGTGGCATTCCTGCTGTCGGACGAGTCGACTTTCATCAACGCGGCGGTCGTCCCCATCGACGGCGGCCAGTCCTACAAGTACTGAGGAGGGGCATGGGATGATTCGCGCAGTTCATCACGTGGCCCTGTCCACCGCCGACCTGCCGCGCCTGCAGGCCTTCTATTGCGACCTGCTCGGCTTCCGGGAGATTGCCCGCGCCAGCTGGAACGGCGACCAGGCCAAGATCGACCGGGTCATGGACCTGCCGGAAACCGCGGCGACGACGGTGATGCTGGAGCTCGGCCCACTGTGCGTGGAGCTGTTCCAGTTCGCGGCGCCGACGCAGCCGCCGAAGGTCGATGGCGAGCGGCCGGTGCACAAGCACGGCATCACCCACCTGTGTTTCGACGTGGATGACGTGGACGCGGAATACCACCGCCTGAGCGCCGCCGGCGTGCGCTTCCACACCCCGCCGCAGGATTTCGGCGTGGCCAAGGCCACCTACGGCCGTGATCCGGACGGCAATGTGTTCGAGCTGCAGCAGCTGACGGGCGGCTTCCACGCCTGAAATGCGAACCCCGGAGCGCCGCCTGGCCGGCGGTGCTCCGGGGTTTTCTTGTTTCGCTTAGAGGTCTTCGTCGGTCAGCTTGACCAGCAGCTTGCCGGTGTTGGCGCCGGTGAACAGCTTGGCGAAGGCCGGAATGGTGCTGTCGAGGCCGACCGAGATGTCCTCGCTGAACTTCAGCTGGCCGCTGTCCACCCAGCCCTTCATCTCGGCGATGGCGGCAGGGAACTGGTCCTGGTAGTAGAGCGTCAGGAAGCCCCGCACGGTGGCGCAGCGGGCCAGGATCTGCCAGTAGTTGTAGGGGCCGGGGATCGGGCCGCTCTTGGTGTAGTCGCCGATGGCGCCGCAGAACGCGATGCGCGCGAACATGGCCAGGTTGAGCAGCGCCGCGTCGAGGATCTCGCCGCCGACGTTATCGAAGAAGATGTCCACGCCCTTGGGGCACAGCTCGGCGATGTCGCGGGACAGTTGCTCGGTGTTCTTGCCCTTGTAGTTGAAGGCGGCGTCGAAACCGAGCTCGTCCACCAGCATGCGGCACTTCTCGTCGCTGCCGGCGATGCCGACCACGCGGCAGCCTTTGATCTTGGCGATCTGCCCGGCGATCGAGCCGACCGCGCCGGCAGCGGCGCTGATCAGCGCGGTTTCGCCGGGCTTGGGTTGGCCGATGTCGAGCATGCCGAAGTAGGGCGTCAGGCCCATCGCGCTGAAGATGCTCAGGTGGTAATGCAGCGGAAAGTCGGGACTCGGCTGGACCGTGTGGAGGATGCCGTCGGCGCCGATCACCGAGTAGTCCTGCCACGCGCTGCAGGCGTAGGCGACCACGTAGTCGCCTTCCTTGTGGGCCGGGTTGCGGCTCTTGACGACGCGGCCGAGGGCCGTGCTGCGCACCGGTGCGCCGATGGGGATCGGCGGGAAGTAGGTGCAGTCCGGCTTCATCCAGCTGCGGATCGCCGCGTCGAGGGACAGGTAGAGGTTCTGGATCAGCACCTCGCCGTCGGCGGGCTCGGGGACCGGGACCTTGCTCCAGGCAAAGTCGTCCGCCTCGGGGATGCCGTCCGGGCGGCGGGCGAGGGTGATCTGGCGGTTGAGGGTGTGGGGCATGGCAGTCTCCCGAGGGGGCGAATTCATTCGCCCGCGGAGGTGAATGGAGGGCCGTGGTGCATCATCGAGTGGGCTGGTCGAGTTCGGTAGGGGCGAATTCATTCGCCCACTGTGCGTGGATCGACCCCCCAGGGCGAATGAATTCGCCCCTACATCGCGGTCCAGCCGCCATCCACGGTCAGCAGCGCGCCGTGGACGAAGGAGGCCTTGTCGGAGGCCAGCCACAGCACCGCGTTGGCAACCTCGTCCACCTGGCCGAGGCGGCCGATGGGGTGCAGCGGCAGCAGGCTCTTCTCCAGCTCCGGCAGGTTGGGGTGGTTTTCCAGCAGCGGGGTGCGGATCACGCCGGGGCAGATCGCATTGACGCGGATGTTCTTGCCGCCGACCTCCACCGCCACCGTCTTGGTCAGGCCGGCCACCGCATGTTTGCTGGCGTTGTAGGGGGAGGCTCCGGGCACCACGGTGATGCTGAGGGCCGAGGCGGTGTTGATGACCACGCCGCCACCCTGCTTTTCCATCTGCGCGATGGCGTACTTCATGCACAGCCAGACGCCCTTCAGGTTCACCGCGATGACCCGGTCGAAGTCCGCTTCGGAGGTCTCGGTGATCGGCGCCATGTCGTTGTCCACGCCGGCGTTGTTGAGGGTGATGTCGAGGCGGCCCCAGGTCTCGACGATCTGGCGCACCAGGCTCTCGACCTCCGAAGACTTGGTGACGTCGAGGCGGAAGAAGCGGGCGGTGCCGCCGGCGGCCTCGATCTGGGCGACGGTGTCCTTGCCGCCGGCCTCGGTGATGTCGGCCACGGCGACGCGGGCACCCTCGCGGGCGAAGGCCAGGGCGGCGGCGCGGCCGATGCCGGAGCCGGCGCCGGTGATGAGGACGACCTTGTTGTCGAATTCTTTTTGCATGGCGGTTTCCGTTGGAGTGGGTTGCGGGTTGGGGCGGGGTTTGTTGTGGGGGAATTCATTCGCCCGCAGCGGTCGGGCCACGCGCAGAGGGCGAATGAATTCGCCCCCACAGGGCATCCCCCGCAGGTGCTCTGCCTGGCCTGCCCCCATGGGGAGCAGGCCGGACCGCTCAGCGGCGGCCTTCGATGTAGTCGTTGATCACTTCGTGCAGGCGGCGCACGCGGTCTTCCTGGCCGGACAGGTAGGCGTCCTGGTAGCCGCGGGAGTGCAGGCCGAGCTGCTGGGCCACGGCGACGCTCAGATCCTGGTCGGCGACGAAGCCGATGGAGGCCTCGCCGTGCAGGAAGGTCTCGTGCGGTGCCGGCTCGAACTTGCGCTTGCCGGTCGGGGTGTCCACCTCGTCGCGGCCTTCCACCGGCGGCATCATGACCCAGTGGTCGAACAGGCATTTCTCCGGATCGCTGGGGTGCGGCAGCGGCCGCAGGACCTGGAAGAAGTCGCTGGCCATGGTCAGCGTGGTGTTCGGGAAGATCGTGAAGTGGTGGTAGTCAGTCAGCTGGGCGTCCGACACGCCTTCATAGTGCTTGTGGCCGCGGGCGGGGCCGAGGGCGCGCTTCTGCTGCTGCAGCGCCACGCGGGTGTCGCGCACGCGGCCTTCGAAGGCCGCCGGGTCCAGGTCCCATTCGCGCAGGATGGCGTCCAGCGGCGGCTGCACGACGTTCACGCGGGAATTGGCGGAGGGCAGGTGGCCCTTCATCTTCATCACGTTGTGGCCGTTTTTGTACAGCTCGAACTCGGTGTTCTGGTAGGCGTCGTCGATGAAGGTGCCCAGCTCGCGGTGCAGGCTGAGGATGTGATAGGCCTCGTTGAAGTTGTCGTGGATGATCTTCCAGTTGCAGTCCACCAGGCCGGTCATCCAGTTGACCCGCGTCCAGTTGGCGGTCTGGTAGGCCTCCAGCTGATCGGCGACGACGCCCAGGTAGTCGCGCAGGGACGGGGCGTTCGGGTCCATGTTGAACCACACCAGGCCGCCGAGGGTTTCGCAGCGGATCTCCTTCAGCTTCATCTTGCCGATCGGGTTGCCCTGCGGGTAGTCCTCGGCGTCACGCACGTGGCGCACCACGCCGTCCAGGCTGAAGGCCCAGCTGTGGTAGGCGCACACCATGCGCTTCACACCGCACTTGCCGTCATCGGCAACCAGTCGGTTGCCGCGGTGCGGACAGACGTTGTAGAAGGCGCGGATCGTGCCGTCTTCGTCGCTGGTCATCAGGATGGATTCCGCGCCGATGTTCTGGGTCACGGTCGAGCCGGGCTTGGCCAGCTGGGCCGCCATGCCGCCGATCTGCCAGGTGCGGGTGAAGACGTGGTCCCATTCCTTCTGGGCGAATTCCCTGGAGTAATAGCGGTCGCCGGTGATCGGGTCGCCGCGCAGGAATTTGCCGCGCTCCTTTGCCTCTTCGATGCGTTGCTCGGTGCTCATGTCGTCCTCCTTCGGTGCCGGCTCGGGACCGGCCCTCATTGATATGGATGGTCAAGGTCTCGTCCGTCGGGGGACGCCCCGCCGTCTGTGCGGCGGTGACGTCTGCGATTCGGGCACGGCTCGGTGTGCTGGCTGTCCGGCCGTTCCGGTGACTTGTGTTGGCGGAAATACTACTCCAATAACAAACAATATAGTTGGTTTTTTATGTGGAGCCAGGCCTGTTTCGTCAGCGCCTCAGGCCGGCTGGCCGACCATCCTGTCGATGGCCATGCCGGCCAGCCGGCCTTCGCGCAGCGCCGTCGGCAGGAAGCGCGGCGAGCAGGCGTCGCCGATCAGCCGGAGCGGCAGTCCGCTGTTGGCCAGTTCGTCCGCCAGGTCCCGGCATGGCGCGTTGTGGGAGATGAAGACGACCCGCTCGGCGGCGACCCGGAACGCACCGGGCCCCTCGGGCGACAGGTAGGCCGGCAGCAGTTCGACGTGGTCGGGTCCGATGGCGAGGGCGCGGGTGCGCAGGTGCAGGTGGAAGCGGCCGCGAGCCAGGCGCTGCAGGGCCGGCTCGGCGGACAAGGCGGCCTCCATCTGGTGTGCAAAGGCGGCGTGGCGGGTTACGAAATGGACTTCGGCGCCGAGCGCGACGAGGTGTTCGGCGGCGGCGATGCCTTCGTAGTGGCCCACGTCGTCGATGACCACCGCGCTGCGGACCGCCCGCGGCGGCTTTTCAGTCAGCAGATCCCAGCTCGACAGCACGTGGGGGCGGTCGATGCCGGCGATCGGCTCGCCCGGGTGGGACAGCTGAATGCCGTCCATGCGCGGTAGTGAGCCGGTGGCCAGGATTACCGCCTCCGGTGCCTCCCGGCGGATGTCATCGGCGCCCAGGTAGGACGACAGGCGCACCTCCACGCCGAGGCGATAGATCTCCTGTTCGAGCCACGCCGCGATGTCGCCGATGCCGTGGCGCTGGGGCGCGCGGGCGGCGATGCGCAGCGTGCCGCCGAGCTTGTCGGCCGCTTCGGCGAGGGTCACCCGGTGGCCGCGCAGGGCCGCCACGCGGGCCGCTTCCAGGCCGGCTGGGCCGCCGCCCACGACCAGCACGCGGCGTGGCGTGACGGCAGGCTGAAGGCGGGCGTCCTCCAGGCTGTCCTCGAGGCCGACGGCCGGATTGACGGTGCAGCCCATGCGCGCCGCCGGGCCGAGCAGGCCGCCGACGCATCCCTGGTTGCAGGCGATGCACGGGCGCACCCGTTCCGGGTGGCCGGCGAGGGTCTTGCTGACCAGCTCCGGGTCGGCGATATGGGCGCGGGTTAGCGCGACCAGGTCGGCATCGCCGGCGCGGATCACCTGGTCGGCCTCTTCCAGGGTGCGGAAGCGGCCGGTGACGATGGCCGGTGCGCGCGCTGCGCGGGCGATGGGTGCGCTGGTAGCCATTTCGTAGCCGAGGGGCTCGTGCATCGCGCCGATCAGCTTGGGAAAGGCGTGGTAGTCGCCGAGGGAGACGTCGACGAAGTCGATCAGCCGGCGCTCCTCCAGCTCAGCCACCACCTGCTGGACGTCGCTAACGCCGATGCCGCCGGCGGACAGGTCCGGGGCCATCCGCACGCCGACGGCGAAGCCCGGCGACACGGCGCGGCGCACCGCCGTCACCACTTCCAGCAGGAAGCGCATGCGGTTGGCCAGGCTGCCGCCATAGGCGTCGTCGCGCCGGTTGGCGTTGCGGGACAGGAACTGGGCCGGCAGGTAGCCGTGGGCGCCGTGGATCTCCACGCCGTCGAGGCCCCAGGCTTCGCATTGCCGCGCCGTGTCGGCGTAGGCGGCGACGATCTCGTCGATCATCGCCTGGCTCATCGGCTGCGGCGTCACGCCTATCGTCGGGCTCGGCACGTCGGAGGCCGACCAGGGCGGCGAGCCGTCCACCGGCAGCGCGTTGTGGCCGCCGTGCCAGAGCTGCTGGAACAGCTTCATGCCGTGGGGGCGGACGGCGTCCACCAGCTTGCGGTAGCCCTCGCCGATACCGGGGGTGAACACGTTGAGGGTCGCTGGCGTCGTCGGGTGGACCGACAGGATCTCGATGATCGACAGGCCGACGCCGCCTTCGGCGCGGGCCCGGTGGTAGCCGATCAGCGCGTCGCTCATCGTGCCGCCGCCGAGGTTGGTGGCGTGGGCGGTGCGCACGACGCGGTTCTTCAGCTCGACGGAGCCGAGGCGGAGCGGGGTATGGATGTGGGTCAGGGCCATGGTGGGCTCAGAACAGGCGGATCAGGCCGAGGGTGCAGGCGATGGCCACCGCGTGGCTGCGGTTGCTGGCCTGCAGCTTCTTCATGGCCTTGCCGAGGTGGAAATGGACGGTCTCGCGGGAGCGGCCGAGGATCAGCCCGATCTCCTCGTCGGTCTTGCCGCGGGCCACCCACGACAGGCACTCCAGCTCCCGTGGCGACAGGGTGTCGGCGGCGGCCTGAGCGTCGCGCTTGCGGGCGGCGCTTTCGAGGGCATCCGCCCGGGCGATGAAGGCGTGGGAGATCAGCCAGGTCTCGCGCCAGGTGTCCCGGTGGCGGCGGCGCAGCGCGGCTGGGTCGTGGCCGAACCAGGACACGTAACCGGTCTTGCCGCCGGGGCGGTGCACCGGCACCGTCACCGCGCCGTCGGCGCAGTCCCGGTAGGCCGCCAGCGTGTCCCGCTGCGCGGCGTCGAGGGCTTCGCCGCGCCAGGTCTCGCTGTCCGGGTCGGCGTCCCACAGGAAGGCGTCCATGCTGCGCCCGCAGCGCCGGGTAACCGGGCAGTGCAGGGCCAGGCGGTCGTCCTGCCAGTGCTTCAGGGTGTCCGTCGACCAGCCCATGTCGATGGCGACGAAGCGGCCGTCCTCTGCCAGCGCCAGGCGGGTCTGCTCCATGTCCACCTGGAAGGCGGCGCGTTCCCAGCCCAACGCCGCGGAGTACTCGGCCAGCAGGCGCCCGGCCGCGGCGAGGGAGGGGCTGGTGGCGAGGCCTTCGCGGAAGCGGGCGGCGGTGTTGCGGACCATGGCAGTCTCCTTGGTCACGGGGGTGGGAAAACGGGGCTGGGGCGGAGGTGTCAGCCGGCGCTGGCGGCCAGGCGTCCGGCGACGCGGCCGAAGAACGAGCCCGGCCCGAGGCTGAGACCGCTGGCGTAGTCCTTGCCGTCGCGGGACACGCTGGAGGCGCAGGCGCCCGCCGCGTAGAGGCCGGGAACCACGGCGCCATCCACGCCGATGACTTCCGTGCGGGCGTTGGTCTTGAGGCCGCCGAGGGTGATGAACAGATACACCGACTTGTTGAAGGACACGTCGAAGGCGGCGTACGGCGCGGCGGTGAGGGGCTTGATCCACTCCGGGTGCTTGTGCAGCAGCGGGTCCTCGCCGTTCTCCGCGTGGCGGTTGTAGTCGTCGAGGGTGCGCTGCAGCGAGCCCGGCGGCAGCGCCAGGCCAGCTTCCATCTCCTCGACAGTTTCCCAGCCGTCCACCAGCGTGTGGTGGGAGAAGTCCGTTAGCTCCGGGTAGGCGAAGATCTCCGAATCGAGGATCAGGTAGGCGAAGATCTCCGAATCGAGGATCAGGTAGGCCTTGCGGCCCGGTTGCTCGGTGATGAAGGCGGCGGTGCGGCCGTGGTAGGAATCCTCGGCGACGAAGCGCTCGCCGCGGGTGTTCACCAGGATGCCCTTGATGAGCTGGCTCGGTGGGTAGAACGAAGCCGTGGCGATGACGCCGCTCATCGACTGGGTGGCCGCGCCGGCCGACTGGCCGAGCAGGATGCCGGCGCCGTCGTTGTAGGGCACGCCGAGGGGCTCGGAGTTGCCGAGCATGTGCGGCATGTGGGCGGCCAGCAGTTCCTTGTTCATGTTGTAGCCGCCGGTGGACAGGATCACCCCGCGGGCGGTGCGGGCGAAGCGGTCCTCGCCGGTCTTGCGGTAGCGCACGCCGACCACGCGGCCGTCGTCGTCGATGACCAGCGCCGTGACCTGGCTGTCGAAATGGGTGCGCAGCTTGGCTTCGGCGCAGCGGGCCAGCAGGGCTTCCATCGCCAGCGAGCCGGCGTTCTCGCCTTCGCGGGCGACCTTGTGGCCGCGCGGGGCGGGCTTGGCGACCTCCCGGTAGGGCCACACCTTCTCGTTGCCGGTGCTCATCAGGCAGGTGGTGGTGGTCAGGAACACCGCCTTGCCCGGGAAGTAGCTGCGCTCGAAGGGCACGCCCTCGGCTTCCAGCCAGTCGAAATGCTCGACGCAGCCGTCGCAGAAGGCGCGGATGATCTCCGCGTCCGGCGACACGCCGTTGGCCATCAGGAAGTCGTACATGGCCTGCGGGGTATCCTCGTAGCCGGCGGCCTGCTGTACGGCGGTGCCGCCGCCCAGGTAGAAGATGCCGGACGACAGGGCGCTGGCCCCGCCGCCGGCGCTGGCGCGTTCGATCACCAGCACGTCGGCGCCGGCGCGCTGGGCTTCCAGGGCCGCGCAGGCACCGGCGATGCCCATGCCGACGACGATCACGTCGGCTTCGTCGTTCCAGCGGTCAATCTGCGCGGCGCGCAGGATTTCGGGGGGCTGCGTCATGTTTTGTCTCCGGTGTTTCTTGTTGTCAGTTGTTGGCGGCGCCGGCGGCGATCCAGCGGCGCAGCAGCTCACGGGTGGCGTCGTCGAGGGGCGGCTGGCCGAAGGGCATGCGCTCCCCGCTGCCGCCGGCGTCCAGGTGGGTGCCGTCCAGTTTGTGCATCAGGTAGCTCTTGTCCGGCGCGCCGGGCGCGACCCGCTGCAGTGGGCTCTCCACCGAGGCCACCTTGACCAGGGAAGCGTAGGCGCCGCCTGGGTGGAGCTTCATCTGGCCGGCTTCCTGGCCGGTGAGGTGGCAGGTCGCGCAGTTGGCGCGCAGCACGGGGGCGACGTCGCGGGCGAAACTGACAGAGGCGCTGACGGCGGGCGCGGCGGCCCCGGCACCGGCGGATGCCAGGGCCGCCAGCGCAGCGACCGCGAGGGTCGCGAAGCTGGCGGGGCGCATCAGGCTGCAGCTCCGGTGGCGTGCAGGCCGGCGATGTAGCCGAAGGTGAGCGCCATGCCGATGGTGCCGCCGGCGCCGTAGTAGGCGCCGCGAGCCGGGCTGGCGATGCAGTTGCCGGCGCCGTAGAGGCCGGGGATCGGCTTGCCATTGGTGTCGAGCACCTGGGCGTGCTCGTTGATCATCGGCCCGCCGTTGGTGTCGAGGGCACCCGGGGCGAGGATGAAGGCGTAGTACGGACCCTGCTCGGTGAACGGGTGCATCGTCACGTTGGGCATCGGGTTGGCGGGCTGGCTGCTGCCTTTGCGCACCGGCGAGAACAGGGCCTGCCAGTCCTTGTCGTAGTCGTGCGCGCCGCGGTCGAACTCCAGGTCCTTGCCTGTCTTCGCGTAGCCGTTGAAGCGGCCGACGGTGTCGGCGAGCTGGCTGGCGAAGTCCGCTTCCAGCTTGAAGCCGCCGGTCTTGTCCTGCAGCTTGTCGAGGCGCGCGGCGATGTTGGCGGACAGCTCGGCGAGGCTGGCGCCCTCGATCAGGTGCGGCGAGGCGCGGCGGTCGGCGGGGATCGGGAAGGCGCCGCCGAAGGCGTCCAGGCTGCGCCCGTCGAAGATCATGAACTGGAACTGGTTGGGGTACTCCTTCTTCACCGGATCGAAGACGAAGTGCACCTGGGTGCGGTCGTTGTAGTTGATCTTTTCGTTGACGATGCGCCGGCCGTACTTGTTGACCAGGATCATCGAGTCCCCCGGCAGCACGAAGGCGCCCATGCCGATGGCGCGGTTCTGCAGGGCTTCCTCCAGCACGACCTGGGTGCGCCAGGCCGTGTTGAGGCTGCCCATGCGGGCACCGGCAGCGCCGGCGATGGAGATGAAGTCGCCGGTCGAGCCGGGCATTGCGCAGGCGCCATACAGGCCGGGCTGGTGCAGGCCGACCAGCTCGGTGTTGTGGGCGAAGCCGCCGGTGCCGAAGACCACGCCGCGGCGGGCCTTGATGCGCACCAGCTTGTCGCCGTGCATGGCCTCGATGCCGACCACGCGCTCGCCGTCCTTCACGACGCGGGTGACCCGGTGTTCGAGGAGGATCGGCATCTTGCGGGCGGCCAGCCACTTTTCCATCTGGCTGGCCAGGCTGCCGCCACCGACGCTGGAGCCGGCGCCGGCCGCCGGTTCGAGAGCGCGGCCGCGGGAGACCTTGTTCTCCGGCAGGTGGTCGGCATAATCCGGGGCGTACTTGTCCACGAACCACATCTTGAATTCACGGAAATGCACCGCGTCCAGCTTGCCCAGGTGCTCGATCATCTTCGAGCCCTTGTCGTAGAAGGTCTCCAGCAGGCGGTAGTCGTGCGGGTCGAGGCCGAGGGTCGGGCTGTGCGGCGTGTATTCGCGGGGGTAGGCGTAGCGGGCCAGGTAGCGCAGGCAGTCGAGCTTGTCGTCCTGGATGCCGCGGGCGCGCAGGAAAGGGTTGTTGGGAATCCAGGTGACGCCGCCGGACTTGCCGGTGGTGCCGCCGGGCAGCGGCATCTTCTCGACCAGGATCACCTTGGCGCCTTGGCCGACCGCGGTGACTGCAGCAGCGCAGGCGGCCGCGCCGGAGCCGACGCAGACCACGTCGGTTTCATGGTCCCACTTCTGGGCGGAAGCCTTGGCTGCCTCGGCGGCAGAGGGCGCGAGGCCGAGGGTGGCCAGGCTGCCCGCGGCGATGGCACCGCGCTTCAGCAGGTCGCGACGGGTGGACTGCTTGGGGGTAGTGCTGCTCATCACGTTCTCCTTTGGATTTTCGTCTTGGGGCGGGCCTTGTCCGGGGCCTGCCGAGTCTCCAGCGCGGTGCGTGTCCGGTTCGTCCGGAGCTTTGTTGCGCCGCGCCTTTTTTTATTTACAACACGTGTTGTAAACTAGACCAAGCCTGATTGAAGAGTCAACACATGCCTGCACCCGTCGACCACGAAAGCCGCCGCCGGCAGATCGCCCGCATCGCCACCGACATCATTTCCCGTGTCGGGCTGGACGCGGTGACGATGCGCCAGATCGCCGCCGAGGCCGGATTCAGCACGACCATCGTCACCCACTACTTCGCCAACAAACGCGAGCTGCTGCTGTACACCTACCGCTCGTCGGCGCTCGACGCCCAGCAGCGGGTGGACGAGGTGCTGGCGCGGGACCCGGCCGACTTGCAGGGCAGCATCGAGGCGCTGCTGCCGCTGGACCCGGCCCGGCTGGGGGAGTGGAAGGTCTATTTCGCGTTCTGGCAGATGGCCCTGGTGGATGCGGATTTCGCCGCCGAGCAACGCTCCCAGGCCGAGAACGCGCGTTCCATCCTGCAGCGCGTGCTGGAGGCGCGGGTTGCCGCCGGGCGCTGCCGCGTGGTGCCGGACGACGTGGGCACCGCCGCCCGGCGCCTGCTGGTGCAATTGCTGGGTATCGCCATCCATTCCCTTTTCGACGCGACGGACTGGTCGGGGGACGGGCAGAAGGCCTATCTGGCCAAGGAGCTAGCCGCTCTGGGATACTGACGCGGTAAAGCACAACACAAGATCACTAGGAGACAGCAATGAGCGAAGAAACGAACGGCCTGCCGTGGACCGACAATTACCTGCTCGGCTACACGCCGATGGACGACACCCACCGGGAGTTCGTGGACGTGGTGAACGCCATGCTCACCTGTGCCGACGACGAACTGGCCGGCAACGTGCGCGCCTTCATCGAGCATGCCGAAAAGCATTTCGCCGACGAGAAGGCGTGGATGGAGGCGAGCGACTTTCCGGCCACCGATTGTCATGTGGACGACCACAATGCGGTGCTGGGCTCGGCCCGCGAGGTCGAGCCGCTGGTGGCTGCCGGCAACATCGCCATCGGCCGCGAGTTCGCCGCCGAACTGGCGCGCTGGTTCCCGGGCCACGCCGACTACCTGGATTCCGCGCTGGCTCACTGGCTGGTCAAGAAGAGTGCCGGCGGCAAGCCGGTGGTACTGCGCCGCAAGGTGACGCTGCCCGAGTGAGGCTCCCCCACAGGCCCAACCCCAGCTCGGGGAGACGCGGGCCCACGTCGGAAGACACCGTAGGGGCGAATTCATTCGCCCTTCGCACGTGGATCGACCACTGCGGGCGAATGAATTCGCCCCTACAACCCACAGCGTGAGGCGCTGGACAGAGAATTTGTCTCCGGTCGCCCCTTGGTTTTTGCACCGAAGCGGAGTAGTCTTAAACAAACAAAATTGTTTGTTTGTAAAAATGAAGACGCAGCCGGACCGGTGACGCCGCGCGAGGCTGGAGGAGAACGGCATTCATGGAACACTACGACTACATCGTCGTCGGCGCCGGTTCGGCCGGCTGCGTGCTGGCCAACCGCCTGTCGGAGGACGGCCGTAGCCGCGTGCTGCTGCTGGAGGCTGGCGATCACAACGCGACGCCGCTGGTGAACATGCCCAAGGGCTTCGCCAAGCTGGTCGCGATGCCGGCCCATGCCTGGCACTTTCCGGTCCAGCAGCCGCGCCTGCCGGGTCTGCCGCCCGGCGAGATGTGGGTGCGCGGCAAGGGCCTCGGCGGCTCCAGCGCCATCAACGGCATGATCTACGTGCGCGGCCAGCCGGAAGACTACGAAGCCTGGGGCGAGGCGGCGGGGGCCGACTGGAACTGGGCGACGATGAAGGAAGTCTTCCGCACCATCGAGAACCATGACCTCGGCGCCGACGAGCTGCGTGGCGTGGGCGGACCGCTGCACGTCAGCGCCGGCAAGTTCCGCTACCCGGTCAGCGAGGCGATGATCCGCGCCGGCCAGGACATGGGCCTGCAGCGCAAGGAAGACCTCAACCGGGAGGACCAGGAAGGCGTCGGCTATTACGCCCACACCATCCACAAGGGGCGGCGCTGGAGCGCCGCCAAGGCCTTCCTGGAGCCGGCCCGGCGGCGGCCCAACCTGAAGGTGATGACCGGCGTGCACGTGGACCGGGTGCTGTTCGACGGCACGCGGGCGGTCGGCGTGGCCGGCCGGCGCAACGGCGAGGCAGTCAGCTACCGCTGCCGCGGCGAGGTGATCCTGTCCGGCGGCGCGATGCTGACGCCGAAGATCCTGCAGCTGTCCGGTATCGGCCCCGGCGCGGTGCTGCAGAAGGCCGGCGTGCCGGTGCTGGTGGATGCGCCTGACGTGGGCCGCCGCATGCGCGAGCACCTGGGCTTCCTGCTGCCGTTCCGCCTGAAGAACGACAAGGGCCTCAACCACCGTTTCCGCGGCCTCGGCCTGGTGCGCAGCGTGCTGGAGTACTACCTGCTGCGCAGCGGTCCGATGGCCACCGGGCCCTTTGAGGTGGGCGCCTTCGTGCGCACCTCGCCGGCGGTGAAGACGCCGGACGCCCAGCTCTATCTGTCGGCCTTCACCTATCCGCGCAGTGACGACAACTTCCCGGTGCCGGACGGCGTCGAGGATCAGCCCGGCATCACCGCCTACGGCCAGCTGGTGCGCCTGAGCAGCGAAGGTGAAATGTCCATCACCTCCGCCGACCCGAATGCCGCGATGGACATCAAGCCCAACTGGCTGAGCACCGACGAGGACTGCCGTGCAGCCATCGACATGCTCCGCTACATGCGCCGCTACATGCGTCAGCCGGCGCTGGCCGGCTATGTCGGGGAGGAGCTCGGCCCCGGCGTCGCCTGTGAGACCGATGAGCAGATTCTCGACCTGTTCCGCCGCGCCTCCCTGTGCGGCACCCACGCCGTCGCCACCTGCCGGATGGGCCGCGATGCCGCTTCCGTCGTCGATGAACGCCTGCGCGTGCGTGGCGTGCAGGGCCTGCGCGCGGCGGACTGTTCGGTCATGCCGGCGCCGATCTCCGGTAACACCAACGGGCCGGCGATGGCGCTGGGCTGGCAGGCCTCCAAGCTGATCTTGGCTGATCGGGCGGGGGGCTGAGCGATGGCCGAAACCAACCTGAAAGTCGTCCTCGCCAGCCGGCCCGACGGCAAGCCCTCCACCGCCAACTTCCGCGTCGAGACAGGGCCGTTGCCGGAGCCCGCCGAAGGCGAGGTGCTGGTACGCAACCAGTGGCTGTCCATCGACCCCTACATGCGTGGCCGCATGATGGACATCCGCACCTATGCCGAGCCGGTGGCGCTGGGCGACGTGATGGTGGGCGATACCGCCGGTGTTGTCGTCGCGTCGCGCCATGCCGATTTCGCGGTCGGTGACGCGGTGGCCGGCCCCCTCGGCTGGCAGCGCTACGGCACGCTGCCGGGCCAGGCCCTGCGCCGTGTGGACACGGCCCGCGTGCCGCTGTCGGCCGGCCTCGGCGTGGCCGGCATGCCCGGTGTCACCGCGTGGGTCGGACTGATGGACCTGTGCGCGCCGCAGGCCGGCGAGACGGTGGTGGTCACCGCAGCGTCGGGCGGTGTCGGCGGTGTGGCCGGCCAGCTGGCGCGCATCGCCGGCTGTCGCGTGGTCGGCGTGGCCGGCGGGCCTGACAAGTGCCGCCACGTGGTGGAAGACCTGGGCTTCGACGCCTGCCTCGACTACCGCGCCGAGGACTTCCGCCAGCAGCTCAAGGCGGCGGTGCCGCAGGGTATCGACTGCATCTTCGACAACGTCGGCGGGCCAGTGCTTGACGCGCTGGTCGGCCGCCTCAAGCCGTTTGCGCGGGTGGCCCTGTGCGGCGCCATCTCGGAGGTGGATAACCCCAGCCCGACCGGGCTGCGCCGCCTGCTGCCGCTGATCGTCAATCGCGTGAAGCTGCAGGGCTTCATCGTCGGCGACCACCCGGCACGCTGGCCGGTGGCCATTGACGCGCTGTCCGGCCATGTTGCGGCCGGCCGCATCCATTACCGCGAAACCATCGCCGACGGGCTGGAAAACGCCCCGCAGGCGCTCCTTGACCTGCTGGCCGGGCGCAGCCTCGGCAAGCAACTGGTGCGTATCACTTGATTACGACTGCGGGCGAATGAATTCGCCCCCACGGGCAAGCTACGTGTGGGGTCGAATTCATTCGACCACTTACGCAAGAAACGGAGACACAAGATGGACTGGGATTACGACGTGATCATTGTCGGCGGGGGCGGCGCCGGCCTGGCCGCCGCGCTGATGGCTCATAAAGAGGGCGCCCGCTGCATGATCGTCGAGGCCGACGGCCGGCTCGGCGGCGCTACCGCCCAGTCGGGCGGGGTGTTCTACGCCTGCGGCACCAGCGTGCAGCGGGCCGCCGGCATCATGGACGACACGCCCGACGACCTCTACGACTACCTGATGACCCTCAACCAATGGCAGCTGCGCCCGGACCTGATCCGCTACTACGCGGACCACTGCGGCGCCGCGCTGGAATGGCTGATCGAGCTGGGCAGCGAGTTTCCCAAGGAGTGGCTGGTCAAATCGGGCGTGGACACGGTGGCCCGCGGCCATTCCAGCCAGGGGGCGGGTTCCGGCATTGCCGATGCGCTGATCAACGCGGCCGGGGCGAAGGGCATCGATACGGCCCTCGGCAGCCGTGTGGAAGAGATCCTCTTCGAGGACGGCCGGGTCGTCGGCATTCGTGCCGCCGGCGCCGAGCTGCGCGCGCCGACGGTGGTGATCACCAGCGGCGGCTTCGGCAATAACCCGGAGATGTTGCGGCGCCTGTACCCGTCGGCCTGTCACGAGGGCTGGACCTGGGCGGTGCATAAGGACGTGCCTTATGTGCTCGGCGACGGCATCACGCTGGCCGAGAAGCTCGGCGCCGGCGTGGTCGGTCACGACACCGGTCTGGTGCTGCCCACCTCGGGCTTCAGCAAGTCGCTGGAGGCCTTCCTGCCGCCGTGGATCATCGCGGTGAACAAGGAGGGCCGGCGCTTCATGTCCGAGCTGTCGCCGTACAGCGTGTGCGGTTACCTGCTCAATGCGCAGACCGAGCGCAAGGCCTGGGCGATCTTCGACGAACAGGCGTTGGTGGAAGCCAGTACCAACACCAAGTACCTCGACCCCTACAACGCCGGTATCAGCATCCCGACCTGGGAGGAGCCGACCCTGCGCGCCCAGGTCGCGGCCGGCCGCGTCAAGGTGGCGGACAGCCTGGCGGCGCTGGCCGACCAGGTCGGCATCGACGGTGCCGCACTGGCGCAGACCGTGGCCCGCTACAACGCTGACTGCGACGCCGGTGGCGACTTCCAGTTCTTCAAGAAGGCGCCGGCCTACTTCCCGATCCGCCGGGGGCCGTTCTATGCGGTGGAGATCCGCGCCGCGATCATCGGCCTGACCGCCGCCGGCCTCGATATCGACCGCCAGGCCCGCGTGCTCGACGCGCATCAGCAGCCGATCCCCGGTCTCTACGCCGCGGGCGAGGTGCTGGGCTGCTTCCATGGGGCGCGCTACGGTGGTGGCGGCCTGTCGATCGGCAATGCGGTGGTGTTCGGCCGCCTGGCCGGCACCGAGGCAGCCCGCGCTGCGCTGGCGGAACAGGTCGAGACCGGGGTGGCGGCATGAAGCGCCTCGCCGGACGGGTAGTGCTGGTGACCGGTGCGGCACGCGGCATGGGTGCGACGATGGCGCGCCTGTTCCATGCCGAAGGTGCCAGCGTGGTGATCGCCGACATCCTCGATACCGATGGCGCGGCGCTGGCCGACGAGCTCGGCGACGGTGCGCTGTTCCAGCATCTCGATGTGACGGAGGAGGCCGACTGGCAGCGCGTCGTCAGCGAGGTGCTGGAGTGCTGGGGCAGCATCGACGGGCTGGTCAACAACGCCGGCATCAACTTCTCGGAAACCCTGGCCAAGACCGGCCTGGCGGATTTCCGCCGGGTGGTGGACGTGAACCTGGTTGGGCCCTTCCTCGGCATCAAGCACGTGGGGCCGGCGATGGCGGCGCGCGGCTACGGCCGCATCGTCAATATTTCGTCGATCGGCGGCATGACGGCCTGGAACTCGATGGGCGCCTACTGCGCCAGCAAGTGGGGCCTGCGCGGCCTCAGCCGGGTGGCGGCGCTGGAGCTGGGCCAGCGCGGCGTGCGGGTCAATTCGATCCATCCGGGCGGCATCGACACGAGCATGGGCAGCATGTTCGACGGTGACACCGACGCCCTCGACAAGGCTTACCGCAGCCAGCCGGTGCCGCGCATCGGCCGGCCCATCGAGATCGCCCGCATGGCCCTGTTCCTGCTCGGCGAGGAAGCCTCCTACGTGTGCGGCGCCGAGATGGTGGTGGATGGCGGCAACCTGGCCGGCCGCTACTTCGACGGGCTGCCCGGCGCTCCGGCCACTACCTGATCCGGTAGTTGTCGGCAACGGCCGAACGGACGATACTGCGGCCTACATAAAAAACAAACAGTCCTGATGATAAGGAGCGAGACAATGGACAACGTTCAGGTTTACAAGGATCTCATCAAGCGCATGCTGGCCCTCGTCGATGCCGGCACCACCGACAGCGCCGCCGGTGCCTACCGCCAGCCGTCCTCGGTGTATACCGACCAGGCCCTGTTCGAGCGCGAGAAGGCCACCATCTTCAAGGACGAGCCGCAGTTCGTGTGCTTCTCCAGCGACCTGCCGGAGAAGGGCAGCTACTACACCTTCGACGACCTCGGCGTGCCGGTGCTGCTGACCCGCGACAACGAAGGCAAGGTCAATGCCTTCCTCAACGCCTGTACCCACCGCGCCGCGCGCCTGAAGGACGGCTGCGGCAAGACCGCCTCGCTGGCCTGCCCGTACCACAACTGGGGCTTCGACCTGAAAGGCAAGCTGCGCGCGGTGTGGGAAGAGAAGAGCTTCGGCAGCATCGAGAAATCCCTGTACGACCTGGTGCGCCTGCCGGTCGAGGAAAAGTACGGGATGATCTTCGCCGGCATGCACCCCGACGTGAAGGTTTCGGTGGATGAGATCCTCGGTGACATGGCCCCGGTCTTCGAGATGTGGGACCTGGGCTCCCTCGGCTACGTGGCCCAGCACGAGTGGAAGCTGCAGACCAACTGGAAGCTGGCGCTGGACACCTTCTGCGAGGGCTACCACTTCCTGGCCCTGCACAAGAACACCCTCGGCGGCATCTCCATCGGCAACACCTCGGCCTTCGATACCTTTGGCCCCGAGGGGCGCAACCATCGCCTGGCCTTTCCCAACGAGAGCATCAAGCGCCTGAAGGAGATCCCCGAGTCCGAATGGACGCTGGACATCTTCAACGACTTCCAGCTGGTGCACTTCATCTACCCCAACACCTCGTTGCTGGTGTCGCCGGTGTCGGTGGAGTTCTTCAAGCTCTATCCCGGTGACAAGCCCGGTGAGCACCGCACCATCTACCGCAGCTACGTACGCCAGGGCGGCGAGAAGGGCTGGGATGGCAACACGCCGCAGGAGCACTTCGAGTTCATCTGCAAGGTGGTGGATGAGGAGGACTACTGGGTGTCCACCAACGTGATGAAGAACCTCAACGCCGGCATGCTGCGCTACAGCACCTTCGGTGCCAACGAGCCGGCCCTGCAGAACATGCACAAGGCTTTCCTGCGCGGCGTCGGCGAGGTGCCGACCGAAGCGCCGCCGACCAAGGTGGGTGTCACCGCCGGCTGCTGAGCGGCTGAGTCAGCGACGCGCGGGTGGAGGGACCACCCCGGGGTTTAGCCCCGGGGTGGTCCCTTCGTTTTTTTGTTTCCGGGGTGTCAGTCCTTGCCCTCGATCAGTGCGTCGCGGCGCTGGCGCAGGCCTTCGGGCATCACCAGGGTTTGCCGGTCCCAGCCTTCCAGTTCCAGTACCTGGGTCAGGCAGTCCTCCATCAGTCGATGGGCTTGCAGCGCCGCATCGGCGATCGTGCGGTGGACGGCCGGCGCCGTGTCGCTGTTCTCGAGGCATTTGCGCTGGTAGCGGATCAGATCGCGCAGGGTGAAGAGTTCAGAGGCCACCTGGCCGGGGCAGGCGCACATGTACAGCGTGGCCTCGTCGACGATCTTTTCCAGTTCGTCATCGCGAAATTGCTGTTGCAGATCCATGGGCAGGGTGTCGATCTAAAGTGATTGGAGGGACTGGCGGGTGGCACGACTGGGTGTCGCGTTCTCATCCCGCGCGGGCTCGCGCCAAAAAAATGTCGTAGCCTGGTGGTTTGTGAAGTGTCGCATAGCGTTGGCCAGGCTGCTGGGAGAGCCTTCCTACACGTGGTGTGTTGGATTCGCCGCTTCCGCATTGTATTCCCGAGCCCACGCGGGGTGGCAGGCATGCGGAGGCAAGGGCGGAGGAGTGGTGCAAGGTGTCGATGCAACTGCGAGCCGGCGTGTGGAGGAATGCGTTCTCGGTCCTGCCTTTGAAGATCAAGGCAGCACTGCTGTCGGTGCTCGTCTTCACGGCCGGGATCGGGGCGCTGGCCTGGCATGTGGCCAGCGGCCTGCGTGACGATTTCGAAGCCCTGATCGGCCACGAGCAGGCCACCGCGGCGAGTTTCCTGGCGCGTACGCTGGATGCGGAACTGCACTTCCGCCTCGATACGCTCAAGGTGATGGCGGAGCACATCGCGGCCTTGCCGGACCCGTCCGCGCGTGCGGTGCAGGACTATCTGCTGACCCAGCCGATGGCCAATCGCTTGTTCACCCGTGACGTGTATGTGATCTGGCGCGATGGCGTGCGCATCGCGGAGAGTCCGGTGCGCGGCCATGTCGGCAGCCACTACCGGGACGCCGGGTATTTCGTGAGCCTGATGGAGAGCCGCAAGCCGGTGATCCGCGCGTGGTTCGGGCGTTTTGCGCGCCAGCCGGTGCTGCTGGCCGCGGTCCCGATCGTCGATCGCCACGGACAACTGCTCGGTGCCATGTGCGGCGCCGAACTGATCGAGAAGGGCAGCCATTTCCACCTGACCGAGGAAGTCCGCAACGGGCAGACCGGCGGTTTTCACGTGTATGCCCTCGAGCAGCGCATTTTCGCGGCCAGTACGGACGCGAGCCGGGTCCTGCGTCCGCTGCCCGGGGCGGGCGTCAATCCGCTGCTCGATCGCCGCCTGGAGGGTTACCTCGGGCCCGGGCGGACGGTGGACTCGAAAGGGGTGGACCTGATCAGCGCCGCCGCGCCGGTGATGGATGGGCAGTGGCTGGTGGTGTCCTATCTGCCCACCGCCGAAGCCTTCGCCCCGCTGCGGGAGGCGACCGGCCGCATCTATGGTGGAGCGGCGCTGGCTGCGCTACTCGCCGGCGGATTGATCTGGTTCGGCCTGCGCCGTGCGTTGGCCCCTCTCGAACGGGCGACGCAGCGGATCGGCGAGTCCGTTGCCGGGGAACTGCCGGCGGTGCAGCTGGAAGAGTCCGGCAGCCGCGAGATCCGCCTGCTGCTGCACAACTTCAACGTGCTGCAGGCGCAGGTTGCGGGCCAGAAGGATTTCATCAGCAAGGAGCGGGACCGCCTGGAGCGTGAGGTGTCGGTGCGCACGGCCGAGCTGCGGGCCGCCAATGCGGCGCTGAGCCAGCGTTCGGTGGAGGTCGAGGATCTCTATAACCGGGCGCCTTGTGGCTACCACTCGGTGGATCGTGATGGGGTTTTCCTGCGCATCAACGATACGGAGCTGGAATGGTTGGGTTACCAGCGTGGGGAAGTGGTCGGCAAGTTGCATCTGACCGATGTCCTCACCGCGGAGTTGGCGCAGCACTTCGAGGCAAATTTCGCCCGCTTCCAGGAGGATGGCTTTGTTCAGGATCTGGAATGGGAGCTGCGTTGCAAGGACGGAAGCACGATGGCGGTGCTTATCAATTCGACGGCGATTCGCGACGCTGCGGGTCGCTTCGTCGCGTCCCGCACCACCGTCTTCGACAACCGCCAGCGCAAGGCGCTGGAACTGGCTTTGCGCAAGAGCGAAGCGCTGCTGCACGGGGTGCTCGACAACGTACCGGCGCTGATCGCCTACTGGAACCGCGACCTGCACAATGAATTCGCCAACAACGCCTTCGAGGGCATGTTCGGGCTCACGCCGCGGGAAGTGAAGGGGTTGCATCTGCGCCAGGTGATCGGCCCAGAGGCGTTCGAGATGACCCGTCCCCACATAGAGGCTGTGCTGCGCGGGCAGATGCGATCCTTCGAGCGTCCGTTGGTGGATGTGCGTGGCGTGCGCAGGTGGACCCAGGTGCAGTACATCCCCGACTACCAGGACGGCGTCGTGTGCGGCTACTTTGCCCTGGCTTCCGACATCACTTTGGCGAAGGAGAGGGAGCGGGAGATCGAGGCCCTGAACGAGGAGCTGGCCCACCGCGCCGACGAGGCGGAAAGCGCGACCCGCGCCAAGAGCGTGTTCCTCGCCAACATGAGTCATGAGATCCGTACCCCGATGAACGCGATCATCGGCCTCACCCACGCGCTGCGCCGAACCGGCATCGATGGGATGCAGGCCGGCATGCTGGACAAGATCCTCGGCTCCGCCGACCACCTGCTGGGGGTCATCAACGACATCCTCGACATCTCCAAGATCGAGGCCGACAAGCTGGTCCTCGAAAAGGCCGATTTCGACTTCGCCACGGTCCTCGCGCGGATTGGCTCGATGCTCGGCGAGCGCCTGCGCGAGAAGGGCCTGGAGCTGGTCTTCGATGTGCCCGGGGAACTGGGCTGGCTCAATGGCGATGCGGTGCGCCTGAGCCAGGCCCTGCTCAACTATCTGGGCAACGCGGTCAAATTCACCGAGCACGGCCGCATCACGCTGCGCGTGCGGATCGTCGAGGCGGCCGGTGAGCGCCTGCTGCTGCGTTTCGAGGTCGAAGACACCGGCATCGGCATCCCGGCCGAGGCCCTGCCGCGCCTGTTCATGGCCTTCGAGCAGGCCGACGACTCGACCACCCGCAAGTACGGCGGTACCGGCCTCGGGCTGGCGATCACCCGCCGCCTGGCCCGCCTGATGGGCGGCGAGGCCGGTGTGCGCAGCGAGCCGGGCGTCGGCAGCACCTTCTGGCTCACGGCGCGCTTCCGCCGCGCCGTGGCGCCCGCCGTCAGCATCGCCGAGCAGCAGTCGGGCGACCGCCTGCCGGCGGATGTCATCCTCCGCCGCGATCACGCCGGCGCGCGCATCCTGCTGGTGGAGGACGAGCCCCTCAACCAGGAAGTGGCGCGCTTCTTCCTGGACGAATGCGGCCTGCAGACGACCGCGGTCGGCGATGGCGCGGAAGCGGTGGCGCGGATCGCCGTCGAAGACTTCGACCTGGTCTTGATGGACATGCAGATGCCGGTGATGGATGGCCTCGAGGCGACCCGCCGGATCCGCCTGTTGCCCGGCAAGGCGAAGCTGCCGATCCTGGCGATGACTGCCAATGCCTTCGCCGAAGACCGCCAGCACTGCCTCGACGCGGGCATGAACGACTTCGTCGCCAAGCCCGTCGAGCCGGCTGCGTTCTACGCGGTGCTGTTGCGCTGGCTGGAGGCGTGATGACTAGGGATTGCCGGGGGCAAGGGGGACGCTCCGTCAGCCCTCGCCGGGCTTCGTCAGCCACTTGAGGAGGGTGGTGTACAGGACTTCGGGTTCAAAGGGTTTCGCGATGAAGTCGTTCATGCCGGCGGCCAGGCAGTTCTCCCGGTCTTCGGCGAAGGCGTTGGCGGTCAGGGCCAGGATCGGAACGTCGGCGCGGCCGGGCAGGCGGCGGATCTCCCGGGTGGCCTGCAGGCCGTCCATCACCGGCATCTGGATGTCCATCAGGATCAGCGCGTAGTCCCGCTCGCCGGCCAGGCGCAGGGCTTCTCCGCCGTCCGTCGCCAGGTCGCAACCCAGGCCGGCGTCGCTGAGCAGCAGCAGGGCGACCTCCTGGTTCACCGGGTTGTCCTCGACGAGCAGGATGCGGGCCCCGGCGTGGTCCCGGCCGAGCACGGTTTCCGGGCGCTCGTCGGCGGCGGGGGCGGCCGGGGGCGGCGGGTTGAGCGGCTTGCCGAAGTGGCCGCTCAGCCAGAAGGTGCTGCCGGCCCCCGCTGCGCTGCGTACGCCGACCTCGCCCCCCATCAGCTGGGCGATGTGGCGGGTGATCGCCAGCCCGAGGCCGGTGCCGCCGTACTTGCGGGTGGTGGAGTTGTCGGCCTGCTCGAAGGCCTCGAAGAGGTGGGCCTGCTGCTCCGTCGACATGCCGATGCCGGTGTCGCTGACCTCGAAGCGCAGCAGGTAGCCGGTGTCGTCCTCGGCCAACAGGCGGCCGTGCAGGGTGATCGCGCCGTGCTCGGTGAACTTCAGCGCGTTGCCGATGTAATTGACCAGGGCCTGGGACAGGCGGGTCGGGTCGCCATGCAGGACGGGCGGCAGGCTCGCGACATCGGTGCGCAGCTGCAGGCCCTTCGCGGCCACCGCGTCGCTGGTGACCGCCAGGGTGGCGTCGAGCATTTCGCGCAGGGTGAAATCCCGCTCATTGAGCGTCAGCTTGCCGGCTTCGATCTTCGACAGGTCGAGGATGTCGTTGATGATCTGCAGCAGATGCTTGCCGGAGGCTTCGATCTTGTCGAGCTGTTCGGCCTGGCGCTCGCTGACCGTGCTGCGGCGCATCAGGTGGGCCATGCCGATGATGCCGCTCAGCGGAGTGCGGATCTCGTGGCTCATGTTGGCCAGGAAGGCGCTCTTGGCGATGTTGGCGGCCTCGGCGGCGGCGGTCGCGTCGGCCAGTTCGAGGGTGCGGGTGGCGACCAGCTCTTCCAGGTGGTGGCGGTAGCGGTCGAGTTCTTCCTGGGTGCGCTGCCTCTCGGTAATGTCTTCCTGTACCGCCACGTAATGGCTGATGCGGCCGTCGGCCTGGCGGATCGGGGTGATGATGGACAGGGCGGTGTAGTCGCTGCCGTCCTTGCGGCGGTTGAACAGCTCGCCCTTCCAGGCCTCGCCCTGTACGAGGGTCTGCCACAGGGCGCGGAAGGTGGCGGTGGGTGTGCGGCCCGAGCGCAGGAAGCGCGGATTCTGCTGCAGCACCTCCTCGCGGCTGTAGCCGGTGTTGCGCACAAAGGCTTCGTTCACGTACTCGATCCGGGCCTCGAGGTCGGTGATGAAGATGTTCTCGGGGCTTTGCTCCACCGCCTGGGCCAGCTTGCGCAGCTCTTCCTCGACCTTCTTGCGCTCGGTGATGTCCAGCGCGATGCGGCACACGAAGCGCGCTGCGCCCGAGGCGTCGAGGATCGGGAAAATGTGCGACATGAAGGTGTGCGGCTGGCCGTCCACCAGCATGCTCTCCTCGATGACGTGGCACTGCAGGCTTTCCAGCACGCGCGCATCGTTGGCCTGGAAGCTCCGGGCGGTTTCCGCCGGAAAAAGGTCGAAATCGGTCTTGCCGATCACCTCGTCCTCGCCGAGGCCGTGAATCTCCTGGAAATTGGGGTTGGCCAGCGCGTAGCGGCCGTCCGGCGTCTTGAGGGTGAGCGGCGACGGGGAGTGGCGGATGATCGCGCCGAGCTTGAAGTCCCGCTCCATCAGCGCCGCTTCGGCTTGGTAGCGCTCGGTGATGTCGCGGGACAGGATCATGAAGCGTGCGGCGGGGCCGCCGTCGCAGCCCTTGCGGGTGACCGACAGCTCGAACCATTTGGCGTCCCGGCCACGCCCGAGGCGGACCACCTGGCCGTAGGCGTGGCCCTTGGCGGCGGCCTCGCGGATCGCCGCCAGCACGCCTTCGGCGGCATCGGCTGGGAGCACCTCGCTGACGCTGCGGCCGAGCAGGCGGCTTTCCTGATCGGCCAGCAGTTCGGCGTTCTGGGCCCAGATGCCCCGATAGACGCCCTGGGCGTCCATGTCGAAGAGCAGGTCGGGGATCGCCTGCAGGGTGGCGGTCAGTTCGGCGTTCAGCTGGCGGATCGTCGTCGCGGTGTGCTGGCGTTCGGTGATGTCGCGGGCAATCCCGAAGATGCCGATGGTCCGGCCCTGGCTGTCCTTGAGGGGGCCCTTGGTGGCCTGGAAGACGCGGCTACCGCCGAGCGTATCGAGGATCTCCTCGTGGGTCTGGGTCTCGCCGGAGGCGACGATCTGCCGGTCGATGGCGTGCAGCATGTCGGCCTGGGCCGGCGGAAAAAAGGCGTGGTCATCATGGCCGATCACCTCGTCTTCGCGCTTGCCGACGAAGCGGCAGCTGGCCCGGTTGGCGAGCAGGTAGCGCCCATCCAGGTCCTTGGCGAAGATGGCGTCGTCCGAACCGTCGGCAATGGCGCCGAGCAGGTTCAGGGTGCGCAGGCGTTCGGCACGTTCGTTCTCGGCGCGCAGCCAGGCCCGCCGCATCAGTACGTACAGCAGCAGGGCGGTGACCGCCACGAAGACCCAGCCCTTGGCGATGCTGGCGGCGGTCATCTGGGCCGGGGTGGTGAACAGCAGTTCGACCGCCTTGTCGGACAGCAGGATCCACAGGGAGGCAAAGACCGTGTAGATCCCGACGATCCTCGGAATGTGCTGGCCTCGGTCGGCGGGAAGGCGCGGCATGAAGTTCTCGCTACGGAAGGCGGGTCGATCGGTCCCCGCATCATCGTCAGCGTGGCGGGAAACTGCAATCCCGTTTTTCACTTAGCCCGCAATTCTTCCAGTGCTTTCGCGACGGATGCCACAACGGCGCTCCAGTCGTCGTGCCTGGTCTGACGGAAAAGGCGCAGGTCCGGATACCAGGGGCTGTCCGTCCGGCCTTCCGGCCAGCGCCAGTCGGCCTTGCGGGCCGGGAGCAGGACCCAGCAGCGGCGGCCGAGGGCGCCGGCCAGGTGGGCCACGGCGGTGTCCACGCTGATCACCAGGTCGAGGCCCGCAATCAGGGCGGCGGTGTCGGCGAAGTCGCCGAGCTGCGGGGCGAGGTCGACGAGCGGCTGGCCCGGCGGCGGCGCGACTGCCAGGCTGGCGGGAGAGGGCTTCTGCACGCTGAAGAAGTGGACGCCCGGCACGGCCCACAAGGGGGCGAGGGTTGCCAGGCCCGGCAGGGAGCGCGCCCGGTCGTTGGCATGGCGGGGATTGCCGCGCCAGACCAGGCCGACCCGCAGTGTGCCGGCGGGGGCGTCGGCCTCCAGCAGGGCTTGCAGCCGGCGCTGGCGGGCTGGGTCCGGATGCAGGTAGGGCACCGGGGCCGGAATGCTGTCCCAGGTGGTGCCGGCACGCAGGGGCAGGCTCAGGGCCACGGTCCAGTAGTCATGTTGCGGCAGCTGCGCCTGGCCCTCGTCCGCATCGATCACCTGGTCGGCGCCGGCGAGGGTGTGCATCAGCGCGGTCAGCCCGGGGCGGCAGGCCAGCGTGACCCGCGCGGCGCCGAGCGACTTCAGCCACGGGACGTAGCGGCAGAACTGGATGTCGTCGCCGTAGCCCTGTTCGGGCAGCACGATGATCGAACGACCGCGCAGGGACTCGCCCTGCCATTGGGGAGGTGTTGTGTGGGGGGCAGGGACTTCGCCCCGTCGCCAGGCAAGCGCCAGCCGGCTTTCGTGCAGGGCCCAGCCTTCGTCGAAGCGGCCCTGGCGCAGCAGGAGCTGGGCCAGGTTTACCCGGCACTGGGGAAAATCCGGCCGCAGCGCGAGGGCCTGGCGGAAGGCCGCTTCGGCGGCCGTGGCCTGCCCCTGGTCGGCGAGCAGCACGCCCAGGTTGCAGTGGGCGGTGGCGAAGCCGGCGTCGTGGACGAGGGCCGTGTGGTAGCTGGCGAGGGCTTCCTCCGGGCTGTCGTGGGCGAGCAGGTCGCCGAGGTTGGTGAGGATGGGCGCGGAGTCCGGCGCGAGGGCCACGGCGCGGCGCTGGTGCTGTTCTGCCTCAGCCAGCGCGCCGCGTTCGGCCAGCAGCAGGCCCAGGTTGGTGTGCAGGTTGGCATCGTCCGGCAGCAGCGCGAGGGCCCGGCGCCAGGCCGCTTCCGCTTCATCGACGGCGCCGAGGCGCTGCAGCGCGATGCCGAGGCCGTTCCAGGCCTGGGAATGGTCCGGCACGAGCTCGCCGAGGCGCTGCCAGTAACGGGCGGCGTCGGTGTCCTGGTCGAGCTGGCTGGCGCTGTCGGCAGCGATCTCCAGCAGCGCCGGCTCGTCGTTGCACAGGCTCAGGCCCATGCGGGCAATGCGCAGCGCGTCACGGGGGTTGTCGGCCAGCAGGGCGAGTGCCGCCTGGGCGACGAAGGGGTTGTCCATGGGCCGGGTCTGGTGCGGAAACAATGATCGGAGCACACAGCATAGAAAGTGGTGGCCGCGCTGCCAAGCTGGTGCGCCATTTAACAAAACAAACAAATATGTTCGTTTGTTGACCGTAATCAAGGTGGGGTTTTCGGGGCCCGGCAGAATCCCTCCATCGCCGCTGCCGGCCCCGGCCGGGTGGCGATCCAGCCAATAAACCCGCCGGTGGCCCGCTGCCGCCAGGCTCAGGAGGAGACTGACAATGAATGCACCCGCACTGCCGCATACCTATCTGCCGCCCGACAACCTTGGCGATCCGGCTACCTTCCAGCGTCTGCTTGCCGAGGAGACGGTGCCGGTGCCCGATTTCCTGCGCCCGGCCCCGGCGCCCGGGTTCGGCGACGCGGACCTGGCGGTCGAACGCTACTTCTCGCCGGACTTCCACCGCCAGGAGATGGAGAAGATGTGGCCGCGGGTGTGGCAGTTCGTGGCCCGCGACGAGGCGATCCCCAATCCGGGCGACCACGTGGTGCACGACATCGGTGAGCGCTCGCTGATCGTCATGCGCGGCAAGGACGGCCAGGTGCGCGCCTTCGCCAATTCCTGCCTGCATCGGGGCATCGCACTGCGCACCGAAGGTGGCCATGTGAAGAGTCTGCGCTGCCCCTTCCACGGCTTCACCTGGGACCTCGCCGGGCGTATGAAGAGCCTGCCGTGTGCCTGGGATTTCAAGCATCTCGGGGAGGCGCGCCAGGACCTGCCGCAGGTCCGCGTGGAGAGCTGGGCCGGCTTCATCTTCATCAACTTCGACCAGAACGCCGCGCCGCTCGCCGACTGGCTGGGCGTGGTACCGGATCACTGTGCCGACTACGACCTGGAGCACGCCACCACGCTGTTGCACGTGCGCAAGCGCATCCCCTGTAACTGGAAGCTGGCCCAGGAAGCCTTCTTCGAATCCTTTCACGTGCGCGCCACCCACCCGCACATCATGACCTTCACCGACGACGTGGACAGCCAGTACGACGTGTTCGGCCCCAACATCGCCCGCTGCATCACGCCGATGTCCATCGCCAGCCCCAACCTGGAGGGGGTCAGCCAGGCCGAAGTGATGCGCGACTGCATCGCCGCGTCGGGCCGCATGGCGGACGCCAATGGCGATGCCCACCGCCTGCCGGACGGCATGACGGCGCGCCAGTACGTCGGCGAAATGAACCGCGCCGCCTACGCCGAGGCCACCGGCCGCGACCTGTCCCACGTCACGCTGGCCGAACTGCAGGACGCGATCCTGTATTCGGTGTTCCCGCACTTCCAGATCTGGGCCGGCTACTTCGGCAACATCGTCTACCGGGCCATGCCGGACGGCAACAACCCGGAGAGCTGCATCTACGACGTGATGGTCCTCGGCCGCCACAAGGCCGGTGAGGCCAAGCAGGCGGCGCCCGCGGTGCATTGGCTGAAGGACGACGAGCCCTTCAGCGCGGCGCCGGAACTCGGCGCGCTGGGCCCGGTGCTCGACCAGGATATGCGCAACCTGCCGCACATGACCCGCGGCCTGAAGTCCTCGCTGACCGGCGTGGTGACGCTGGCCAGCTACCAGGAACTGCGCATCCGCGCGCACCACCGGACGCTGGATACGTATCTGGAGGGGTGAGCGGGCGTCGGGTATGAGTTGGGGGATGGCAGGGGCGGGCGAATGAATTCGCCCCTACAGGTGCCGGAGCGCGAGCCTGGAGCCGAAGCCGAAGCCGAAGCCGAAGCCGAAGCCGAAGCCGGTGCTGGGACTGGGCTTTCTGGTGCGGTGCGATGGGGGCCGGGCCTTCCCCTGTGGGGGCGAATTCATTCGCCCGCCGGCGTGCAACGCTGGAAATCCGCCCGTGACAGGGATCGATGGCCGCACCGAAAAACCTCTTTCGGATCCCCTTGTGCCCCCTGATCACTGCCGATATACTGCAAAAAAACAAACGGGATTGTTGGTTTCTTTTCCGTTTGCCGGATGAGCCGCCGGTTCCACGGCCCCCCGTTACCAACCCAATCGAGAGGTAGGGCATGAGTGAAACGCAGCAACCCAGCAAGGCGGTCCTGCTGGACATTTACCGCATCGCGACGCTGATCAAGCGTGCGGACGACCGCTTCATCGAGCTGATCAAGGCCGGCCAGATCGCCTCGCCGTACTACTCGCCGCGGGGCCAGGAGCTGATCCCGGCGGCGATCTCGGTGAACCTCAAGGCCAGCGACTACGTGGTGACCACCTATCGCGGCATCCACGACCAGCTCGCCAAGGGCATTCCGCTGAAGCCCTTCGTGGCCGAACTGCTCGGCCGCGCCACCGGCACCTGCAAGGGCAAGGGCGGGCCGATGCACGTGACCCACGTCGCGTCCGGCCTGCCGGTGACCACCGGCATCGTCGGTGCCGGCCTGCCGATCGCCAACGGCCTGGCCTGGGCGTCGCAACTCAAGGGCACCGACCAGGTCACGGTGGTCAACTTCGGCGACGGCGCGTCCAACATCGGCGCCTTCCACGAAGCCCTCAATCTGGCCGCAGTATGGAAGCTGCCGGTGCTCTTCGTGTGCCAGAACAACGGCTACGCCGAGCACACCAAGTACGAATACGGTACCGGCGCGGCGACCATCGCCGACCGGGCCATCGGCTACGGCATTCCGGGCGTCGAGGTGGACGGCAACGACGCCGTCGCCATGTGGCAGGCCGCCAGCGCAGCGGTCGCCCGTGCCCGCGCCGGCGAAGGCCCGACCCTGCTGGAAGCCAACACCTTCCGCTTCCGCGGCCACCTGATGGGCGACGACAGCCACTACATCGCCAAGGACGAGATGGCTGCCGCCATCGCCGCCGATCCGCTGCCGCGCTTCCGTGCCTGGCTGATCGCCCAGGGCCACGCCAGCGACGGCCAGCTGTCCGACATCGAGGCCACCAACGCCGCCGCCTTCGAAGAGGCCGTCGAGTACGCCCTCGCCAGCCCTTATCCCGATGTGTCCGAACTCGCCAAGGATGTCGTTGCCGAGGGAGCCCAAGCATGAGCACCGCAGCCAAGAAGATGAATTCCGCCCAGGCCATCAACCTGGCCCTCCATGACGCCATGGCCCTCGACGAATCGGTGGTGGTCCTCGGCGAGGACATCGCCGACCGGGAAGGCGGCGGGGTGTTCAAGTGCACCGCCGGCCTGTCCACCAAGTTCGGCACCGGCCGCGTCAAATCGACGCCGATCGCCGAGCAGGCCATCGTCGGCGCGGCGGTCGGCGGCGCGCTGGCCGGCCTGCGTCCGGTGGCCGAAATCATGCTGATGAACTTCACCACGGTGGCGATGGATCAGATCGTCAACCACGCCGCCAAGCTGCGCTTCATGACGGGCGGCCAGACCCACGTGCCGCTGGTGATCCGCACCACCACCGGCGCCGGCTTCGGCACCGGTGGCCAGCACGCCGACTACCTGGAAGCCTGGTTCGCCCACACCGCCGGCCTGAAGGTCGTCGCCCCGGCAACCCCGGCGGACGCCTACGGCCTGATGCTGTCGTGCATCTTCGACGACGACCCGTGCATCTTCATCGAGAACCTGCCGCTGTACTTCGTCCCCGGCGAAGCGCCGGAGCCCGGCGTGCGGGTGCCGATCGGCAAGGCCAGGATCGTGCAGGAAGGCAGCGACATCACGCTGATCAGCTACAGCAAGACCCTCCACGACGTGATCGGCGTGGCCAAGGAACTGGCCAAGGAAGGTATCGCCGCCGATGTCATCGACCTGCGCACCATCTCCCCGCTGGACATGGACACCATCCTCGCCTCGGCCCGCAAGACCGGCCGCGTGGTGGTGGCCCACGAAGCCCAGGTGGACTTCGGCGTCGGCGCCGAGATCTCCGCGCGCCTGCACAAGGAACTCTTCGGCCAGCTCAAGGCTCCGGTGGCGCGGGTCGGCGCGGCGCGCTCGCCGGTGCCTTTCTCCAAGCCCCTCGAAGCCGCCTTCGTGCCGACCCGCGAACGCATCCTGGCGGCCATTCGCGAAACCCTGAAGTAAGCCAACCCCCAACCCCGACAAGGACAACACCATGGCAACCGAAATCATCCTCCCCAAGCTCGGCTTTTCCGTCAATGAAGCCATCCTGACCGAATGGATGGTGCCGGACGGCGGCGCCGTAGAGAAAGGCCAGCTGCTGTACACGATGGAGAGCGAGAAGTCCGTGCAGGAAGTCGAGGCCCCGGCCGACGGCACCCTGAAGATCATCAAGGAAGCCGGCGAAACCTACGAGGTCGGCACCGTCATCGGCGAGCTCGTGTGATGAGCGCAAAGCCCGAAGCGCCCGCCGTGCCGGCCTGGCCGGCCAGCCTGCCGCCGATGCCGGTGATGGACTTCGGCCTGTTCGGCGAGGTGGAGACGGTGCCGCTGCCGCGCCACCAGAAGCTGGTGGCGTCCTTCCTGGCCCGCAACTGGGCGCAGATCCCCCACGTGTTCCACCAGGACGAGGCCGAACTGCCCGGGCTGGACGCGGCGCGCAAGGCGATCAGCGCCGAGTCCGGCGTGAAGGTTACCCAGGTGGCCTTCCTGGTCAAGGCGGCGGTGAAGGCGCTGCAGGCCTTCCCGCGCTTCAACGCTTCGCTGACGCCGAACGGTGACGGCCTGGTGATGAAGCGCTACTTCCACATCGGCATCGCCGTGGAAACGCCCAACGGCCTCGTTGTGCCGGTCATCCGAGATTGCGACAAGAAGAGCATCCCGGAGATCGCTGCCGAGCTGGCCGAAAAGGCTGAGCGGGCTCGCGGCAAGGGCCTGCCGATCACCGAGATGTCCGGCGGCTGCTTCACCATCAGCTCCCTCGGCAACCTCGGTGGCACCGGCTTTACGCCGATCATCAATGCGCCGGAAGTCGCCATCCTCGGCGTCACCCGTACGGCCGAGCGGCTCAAGTTGGTGGAGGGGCAAGTGGTCGGCGTGCCGGTGCTGCCCTTGTCCCTGAGTTACGACCACCGGGTGATCAACGGTGCCGACGCGGCTCGCTTCACCCGCTGTATCGCCGACGCGCTGGCCGATCCGGCGGCGCTGGCCTGAAACCACGATAAGGACAACAAGATGACGACCCACATTGAGGCAGGAACGCTCCTGCAACGTTTTTCCCTGGAAGGTCGGGTCGCCCTGGTGACCGGGGCCGGTTCCGGCCTGGGTGAACGCATGGCCCACGTGCTGGCGGCGGCCGGCGCCAAGGTGGCCTGCGTCGCGCGCCGCGTCGAGCGCGTCGAGGCGGTCGCCGCGGCGATCCGTGACGCCGGCGGCCAGGCCATGGCCTGCCGCATGGACGTCGGCGACCAGGCCACCATCGGCGCCGCGCTGGACGCCATCGAGCAGCGCTTCGGCAACCCGGCGCACATCCTGGTCAACAACGCCGGCGCCACCGATCCGACGGTGTTCCATCAGATGAGCGAGGCGCAGTGGAACTCGGTGCTCGACGTGAATCTGTCGGGCCCGTTCTTCGTGACCCAGGCCGTGGCGCAGCGCCTGATCGCCGCTGAGCAGGGCGGCTCGATCATCAACATCGCCTCCATTCTCGGCCACCTGGCGTATCCCAACTTCATCAACTACGGTACGACCAAGGGCGCGCTGATCCACATGACGCGCTACATGGCGCTGGACCTGCTGCCTCACGGCATCCGCGTCAATGCGATCGCGCCGGGCTACTTCCCGAGCGAGATGACCAACCCGTTCTACGAATCGGAGGCCGGCAAGAAGGAGATTGCCCACCTGCCCGCCAAACGCCTTGGGCGCCTGGAGGAACTCGACGGTCCGCTGCTGCTCTTGGCCAGCGAAGCGTCGTCGTACATGAACGGCAGTGTCTTGACCGTCGACTATGGACACTCGGTTCGCTTGTCGTAGAATCCTCGCCGGAAAACCTGCTGAAATAAATACATAACACGCGTTTTCCCCCGGCGTCCGCCGGGGGCGCAGCAGAGAGCAAAAGGGCGCTTCACTTTGCCTCGGCGTGCCCTGGCGCTTCACGACTACGCCGGACCGGCGGCCACTGCCCGGATCTGGGGGATACCTACATGACTGAAGAAAACAAACCGGAATCTTTGCTGAGCCCCGAGGCTCCGCCGGTACGCAAGATCGTCCGCCCCAAGCGCGACGCCGCCCGCTCCAAGGCCAGCGGCGGTACGTGGCAGGCCGAGAAGAGCCAGGCCACCCGCAACCAGATCCTCGAGGCCACGCTGCAGTGCCTCGTCGAGCTCGGCTACACCCAGACCACCACCGAGAAGATCGCCCAGAAGGCCGGCGTCTCCCGGGGCGCGATGACCCACCACTTCAAGTCCCGCGCCGACGTCTTCGAGGCCGCCGCTGAGTACATCACCGACCTGCGCGCCGCTGAATACGAGGACGCCTGCCGGCGCATCCGCCTGCCGGAAGGTGACCTGGCCACCTACGAGAGCATGCTCGATACCCTCGAGATGCTGCAGAAGTACTACTACGCGCGGCCGTCCTTCATCGCCTTGCAGGAACTTCAGCGCGGCGCCCGTACCGACAAGGACCTCGCCCGGGTCATGCAGCCCCTCGAGAAGGCGCTCGACGACAAGAAGAACGCCAGCATGCTGAAGCGGTTCCCGTTCTGGGCTGACTACCCGCAGACCGGCGAAGTGCTGCGCGACTTGTTCTTCCATTCATTGAAGGGCGTCGCCGTCAATCCGACCCCCTACATGCAGGGCGATCGTCTGCACCGCCTGCACAAGCTGCTCGCCTCGGTGGCGATGATGGAGTTCGAGAAAGCCTACGAGGCCGTGCACGGCACCAAGATCCCGCCGATGCCGGCTGCGGAACCCGAGCCTGCCGCCGCGCCGGCGCCCAAGGCGCGGCGTGCGGCGAAGAAGGTTGTGGCGGACTGAGGAAGTCTGTTTCCAGTAGAAAGACAAAGGGGCCGCGCGGCCCCTTTGTGCCGTCTGGCGCAGGCAGCTGAACCCGTAGGGGCGAATTCATTCGCCCGCGGACTCCCTTCAACCGACTGAGGACGAATGAATTCGCCCCCACGGGGATCGTCCGCACCAAAGAAATCCATTTCCCTGTTGTCCCCATCAATTTCTTTCCTGTACTATAACAAACAGAATTGATTGTTTTATACCAACACGAGGCCGGTCCGATGAAGCTGGATACCCCCAAGAAACTTGCCTGTCCCGAGCTGCTCGACCTGGCCGGCGGGCGCCCGGCCTTGCTGGGCAGCCGCTGTCGCGCCTGCGGCGAGGTGTACTTCCCGGCCAGCCATGGCTGCACGCGCTGCTGTACCACCGACATGGAGTCCTACCGCGTGGGCAGTGAAGGAAAGCTGTGGTCATGGACGATCCAGGGTTTCCAGCCCAAGGCGCCCTACAACGGCGGTGAGTCCGAGGCGGATTTCAAGCCCTACGGCGTCGGCTACGTGGAGATGCCGTCCGGCGTGAAGGTGGAAAGCCGCCTGACCGTCGCTGACCCGGCGCTGCTGGCCATCGGCATGCCGATGATCCTGACCCTGCAGGCCTACCGCCAGGTGCCCGGTGAGGAGCCGGTCTACACCTACGCCTTCGCCCCCGCCTGATTCCCTGGAGATTCCCCGCATGGACAATGAAGTTGCAATCATCGGCGTCGGCCTGCATCCCTTTGGACGCACCGACGCGCTGTCCGGCCAGCAGCAGGGCGCCTACGCGGTGCGCGAGGCCCTGAAGGACGCCGGCATCGAATGGAAGGACGTCGGCGTCGCCTACGGCGGCAGCCAGGACGGCGGCAACGCCGACGCGCTGTCGAACCATCTGGGCCTGACCGGCATCCCCTTCGTGAATGTGGCCAACGGCTGCGCCACCGGCGGCTCGGCGCTGGCCAGCGTGATCGCGGCGATCCAGTCCGGCGTGGCCGAGATCGGCGTTGCGGTGGGCTTCGACAAGCACCCGCGCGGCGCCTTCAACCCCAGGCCGAAGGACTGGGGGCTGGAGGACTGGTACGGCGAAACCGGCCTGATGCTGACCACCCAGTTCTTCGCGCTGAAGACCCAGCGCTACATGCACGAGCACGGCATCGGCGAGGACGCGCTGGTGCGCATCGCCCAGCGGGCCTTCCGCAACGGCGCGCTGACGCCCCACGCGTGGCGCCGCCGCGAGCTGTCCTACGAGGAAATCGCCGGGTCGATGCCGGTGAACCTGCCGCTGCGCAAGTTCATGTTCTGCAACCCGGCGGAAGGCGGCGCGGCGCTGGTGCTGTGCAGCGCCAAGCATGCCCGTAAATACAGCGCCAACCCGGTGATCGTTAAGGCCGCCGTGATGCGTACCCGCCACCACGGCTCCTTCGAGGTCTTCAACCCGGGCCTGGCCGCGCAGCAATCCCCGGCGCCGACGGTGATGGCCTCCCGCGCCGCCTTCGAGCTGGCCGGTGTCGGGCCGCAGGACATCGACGTGATCCAGCTGCAGGACACCGACAGCGGCTCCGAGCTGATCCACATCGCCGAGAACGGCTTCTGCGAACACGGCGAGCAGGCCCACCTGCTGAAGAACGGCGATACCGACATCCACGGCCGCCTGCCCATCAACACCGATGGTGGCTGCCTGGCCAACGGCGAGCCGGTGGGCGCTTCGGGCCTGCGCCAGGTCATCGAAATCTGCACGCAGCTGCGCGGCCAGGCCGGCGCGCGGCAAGTGCCGGGTACGCCCCGGCTCGGCTACACCCACGTCTATGGCGCCCCCGGCGTCAGCGCCGTGACCATCCTGCAGGCCGGCTGAAGCCGGCCGCCCCACACAAAAGAGAAACGGACGGAGACAGAGACATGAACAAGCCCAGCGAAAAATTCGAGATCCTGCCGCAGGAACAGGGCGGCGACCCGGGTGTCTTCCAGCAGCTCCTCAAGCAGGAGACGGTGCCGGTGCCCGACTACCTGGCCCCCCACAACCCGGGCTTCGGCGACGCGGATCTGTCCGTCGATCGCTATGCTTCGGCAGCCTTTCACCGTCTTGAAGCGGAAAAGATGTGGCCGAAGACCTGGCAGTTCGTCGGCCGCGAGGAACAGATCCCGAAGGCCGGCGACCACCTGGTGTACGACATCGTCGACAGCTCCATCATCGTGATGCGCGGTGACGATGGCGTGATCCGCGCCTTCCACAATTCCTGCCTGCACCGCGGCCGCGCGCTGCGCATGAACGGCGGCACCGTCGGCCAGCTCAAGTGCCCCTACCACGGCTTTACGTGGGACCTGAAGGGCAAGCTCGCCAGCATGCCCTGCACCTGGGATTTCAAGCACCTGGAAGGGCGCAACAACGACCTGCCGCCGGTGCGCGTGGACAGCTGGCTCGGCTTCGTCTTCATCAACCTGGATGAGAATGCCCAGCCGCTGAACGACTACCTGGACGCGCTGCCCGAGCACTTCCGCGACTACGCCTTCGAGCGCTCGGTGATCGTCGCCCACGTGCAGCGCCGCGTCGAAGCCAACTGGAAGGTGGCCCAGGAAGCCTTCATGGAGTCCATGCACGCCCGCGTGACCCACCCGCAGCTGCTCACCTTCACCGCTGACTGCGACAGCCAGTACGACATGTACGGCGACAACATCAGCCGCAGCGTCACCCCGATGGCGGTGCCCAGCACCCACACCCGCGGCGTCGTCGAGCCGCTGGTGCTGCACGACATTCTCGAGGAATCCGGCCGCATGGCCGACTCCGACGGCAGCGCCCACACCCTGCCCGAAGGCCAGACCGCCCGCCAGTACATTGGCGAGCTGAACCGGCGCATCTTCGGCGAGGCATCGGGCCGCGACCTGGCTCACGCCACGCTGGCCGAACTGCAGGACGCCATCCTGTACTCGATCTTCCCGAATACCCAGATCTGGTCCGGCTACTGCGGCAACATCGTGTATCGCGTGATCCCCGACGGCAACAACCACGAAAGCTGCATCTTCGACGTGATGCTGCTGTGGCGCCACAAGGAAGGTGAAGTGCCGCCGCCGCCGGCCAAGCTCAACCGCCTGCCGGACGATCAGCCCTTCTCTGCGGCGGCGGAGCTGGGCGCCCTCGGCCCGGTGTTCGACCAGGACATGCGCAACCTCGGCGCGATGACCAAGGGCCTGCGCGCGTCCAAGAAGGGTACGGTCAGTCTGGCCAGCTACCAGGAAAGCCGTATCCGCCACCACCACGAGACCCTCGACAAGTACCTCGGGCTGGGAGGCGGCAAGTGAACGCCCCTCTAGATACCCTCAACGTGCAGTGGCGGCTGGCCAGCCGCCCGACTGGTGAGGTCGGCCGCGAGCACTTCGAGGTGACCCGTGCGCCGATCCCCGAGCCCGGCCCCGGCGAGGTGCGGGTGCGCAACCTGTACCTGCTGATCCCGCCGTCCATGCGCCTGTGGATGAACGAGAAGGAAACCTACTTCCCGCCGCAGCCTCTCGGCGAGGTGATGACCGGCATCACCCTCGGCATCGTCGAGTCGTCCCGTGATCCGTCGCTGGCTCCCGGCGACTACGTGAATGGCCTCGGCGGTTGCCAGGTGTGGTCGGTGGCGCCGGCCGGCCAGCTGCAGAAGGTCCGCCCGCGGCCGGGCGTGCCGCTGGCCGCCTATCGCTCGGTGCTCGACGTACAGGGCCTCACTGCCTACTGCGGCCTCACCGAGATCGGCCGTCCGAAGGCCGGCGAGACCCTGGTGGTCACCGCCGCTGCCGGGAGCGTCGGCTCCCTGGTGTGCCAGATCGGCAAGAAGCTCGGCCTGAAGGTGGTCGGCATCGCCGGCGGCAGCGAGAAGTGTGGCTGGCTGCGCGACGAATGCGGCATCGAGCATGTCATCGACTACAAGTCCGAGGACGTCGCCGCGCGTCTCGACGCGCTGTGCCCGGAAGGCATCGACGTCGTCTACGAGAACGTCGGCGGCCCGGTGATGGACATGCTCATCGAGCGCCTGCGCTTCAAGGGCCGCGTCGTGCTGTGTGGGCTGGTGTCCAGCTACAACGGCGGCGTCACCCAGAACACCGCGTCGCTGATGACGCTGGTGAACAAGGCGGCGCGCATGGAGGGCTTTCTGGTCAGCGAGTACCTGCACCGTTACGACGAGGTGGTCGGCATCCTGCAGGAATGGGTCGCCACCGGCGCGCTGAAGTACCAGATCGAGGTGCTGGACGGCCTGGAGTCGATGGTCGAGGCCATCGGCCGGGTGTTCCACGGTAAGAACCGGGGTGTCCAGCTGGTCAAGATTTCCGACGAGGAGGCACGATGAGCCCGGCTCCGCTTTCCGAACTGAGGGCGCGGGCCGACAGCCTGCGCCAGGCGGTGCGCGATTTCCACGCTACCGTGATGCCCGCCGACCTGCGCGACAAGTCCCACCGCCACCAGGTGCTGTCGAAGGACGACTACGTGCGCTGGATGCACCTGCTCGACCAGCAGGGCTGGTCGGTGGCCCATTGGCCGGCGGAATACGGTGGCAAGGGCTGGTCGCCCCTCGAGCGCTTTGCCTTCGAGGACGAGCTGGCGCGCCTCGGTTGCCCGTGGGTGATCCCCTTCGGCGTGAAGTACGTCGGCCCGGTGATCTACGCCTTCGGCAGCGAGGCCCAGAAGCAGCGCTTCCTGCCCGGCATCAAGACCACCGAGGAGTTCTGGGCCCAGGGCTATTCGGAACCGGGTGCCGGCTCCGACCTGGCCGGCCTGCGCACCACCGCTATCCGCAACGGCGATCACTACGTGGTGAACGGCCAGAAGGTATGGACCACCTACGCCCAGTGGGCCGACTGGCTGTTCTGCCTGGTTCGCACCGACAAGGACGACAAACCGCAGAGCGGCATCTCCTTCCTGCTCATCGACATGAAGAGCCCCGGCGTGAAGGTCGTGCCGATCCGCACCATGGACGGCTACGCCCACGTCAATGAGGTGTGGCTGGAGGACGTCAAGGTGCCGGCCGAGAACCTGATCGGCGAGGAGGGCAAGGGCTGGACCTACGCCAAGTTCCTGCTCAAGAACGAGCGCACCGCTGGCGCCATTGTCGGCTGGGCCTGGCATGTGCTGGACCGCTTCAAGCGTCATGCCCGCGAGACTGTTGTGAATGGCCTGCCGCTGATCGAACAGCCGCTGTTGCGCAACCGCCTCGGCGAGTTCGAGCTGCGCTTCCTGGCCCTCGAACTGGCCGCCTATCAGGCCGTTGAGGCCATGTGCGACGGCAGCGAGAACGGCAGCGAAGCCTCGCTCATCAAGATCCGCGGCACCGAGCTGTACCAGGAAGTCATGGAAACCCTGGTGGAAGCCCTCGGCGCCGCCGGTGTGGCCTTCGATGTGGAGGCCCTGCACAGCGCCGGCCTGCCGCCGCTGGGGCCGGACGACGCCGGCGGCATCCTCAAGGACCATTTCTATAACCGCGCTGCGACCATCTTCGGCGGCTCGTCGGAGATCCAGCGCAACATCGTTGCCAAGGTGGTGCTGGGGCTATGAGTACCGATCTCGAAACCATTGGGATGTTGCGCGACAGCGCCGCCCGTTACGCCGACGACAACTATGGCTTCCACCAGCGCTGGAGCGTGCTGGCGCGCCCTGAGGGTTACAGCCCGCAGGCGTGGAGCGACTTCGCCGAGTTCGGCTTCCTGGCCCTGCGCCTGCCCGAGGACGACGGCGGGCTGGACGGCGACGCGGTGGCGGTCGGCGCGATCATGGAGATCGTCGGCGCCCGCCTGCTGATGGAGCCCGTGCTGGCCAGCGCAGTGGTGGCCAGCGGCCTGTTGCTCAAGCTCGGCAGCGCCAGTCAGAAGGCGGTGCTGCTGCCGCGCCTCGCTGACGGCTCGCTGATCCTGGCCTTCGCCGACGAGGACGAAGCGGGTAACGCCTGCGTCTTCGATGGCAGCCGCCTGATCGGCGGCAAGCCGGGCGTTCTGCACGGCGACGTGGCCGGTGAGTTGCTGGTGGCGGCCCGCGATACCGCCGGCGCGCCGGTGGTGCTGCGCGTTGCTGCCGACGCGGCTGGCGTGAGCCGGCGTAGCTACCGGCTGGTGGATGGGCGCGGTGCAGCGGGCTTCAGCTTCGACGGCGCGCCGGCCGAGCTGTTGCTGCCGGAATCTGGCCTGTCCGCCGCGGCGGCGCTGGCCGAGACTCGCGACGAGGCGGCGGTGGCTCTGTGCGCCGAGAGCCTCGGCATCGTGCGCAAGCTGGTGGAGATCACCAACGACTACCTGAAGGTGCGCAAGCAGTTCGGCCGCGTCATCGGCAGCAACCAGGCCCTGCAGCACCGCATGGTGGACTGCCTGCTGCTGCAGGAGGAGATCCGCGCGCTGACGTCCGCCGCCCAGCAGGCGCTGGCTGGTCCGGCGCTGGAGCGCACGCGCATCGTCAGCGGCGCGCGGGCCTACATCGTCCATGCGGCCCGCAAGGTGTGCAACGAGGCGGTGCAGATGCACGGCGGCCTGGGCGTCACCGATGAGCTGGACGTCAGCCACTATTTCCGTCGCCTGATGGTCAATGCGGCGCTGTTCGGCAACCGGGACGCGCATTTCACGCGCTTCACCGACGCCGCGCTGGCCCGCTGAGGAGGACACGATGCGCAAGGACGTGAGCGGCTGGCAGGTTCGCCTCGACGAGGCCCTGATCCAACGTTACAGCGCCAGCGGCGACTGGCCCAACAAGACCCTGGCCGACTTCGCCTATGAACTGGCCGGGCGCGACCCGCAGCGGGTCACCCACGTGTTCGGCGAGCAGCGCTGCACGGTCAGCGAACTGCTCGCCGAGGCCGAGGCGCTGGCCGCCGCGCTGCAGGCCCGTGGCCTGGTGGCCGGCGACGTGGTCAGCTTCCAGCTGCCCAACTGGCGAGAGGCGGTAGTCATCGACTTGGCGACGACGATGCTGGGCCTCGTCGTGGCGCCCATCGTGCCGATCTACCGGGACGCCGAGGTGGCCTTCATGCTCGCCGACGCGGGCGTCAAGGCGGCCTTCTTCCCGGTGGAGTACCGTGGCTTCGACTACGCCGCGATGATGGAACGCCTGGCTCCGCAGTTGCCGGGCCTGGCGCACCGTTTCCCGGTGCGCGGCGGCGGCGCTGACAGCTACGATGCGCTGGTCAGCGCCGGACTGCTGCTGGGCCAGCGGCCTCAGGTGGACGCCAACGCAGTCAAGATGATCCTGTACACCTCCGGCACCACCGGCCGCCCGAAGGGCGTGCTACACACCCACAACACCGGGCCGCTGCGCCTCAAGCGGGCCTTTGAGAGCTGGTCACGGGGCTCGGAGGTTCCGGGGCTCGCCAACGTGTTGCTTATGGCCTCGCCGGTGACCCACGTGACCGGCCAGAGCGGCATGGAGCTGCCTTTCTGCAGCGACAGCCGGACGGTCTTCATGGAGCGCTGGAGTGCCGCCGAGGCCCTCGACCTGATCGATGCCGAGAAGGTCACCGCCAGCGTCGGCGCGACGCCCTTCCTGCACGAGCTGTTGACCGCCGCCGAGCAGGCCGGGCGGCGCCTGCCCAGCCTGCAGGTGTTCGCCTGCGGCGGCGCCGAGGTGCCGCCGGCGCTGATCTGCAAGGCTTACGAGGTGCTCGAGCAGTGCCGTGCGTTCCGCGTCTATGGTTCCAGCGAGGTGCCGCTGACCACGCTGGGCTTCGCCGGCGTCGGCGAGATGGACATGGCCGCTACCACCGATGGGCAGATCGCCGACTACGAGGTGCGCGTGCTGGACGACGAGGGGCATCCGCTGTCGATCGGCCAGGAAGGTGAGATCTGTGTGCGCGGCCCGGCGATGTTCCTCGGCTATGGCGATCCGGAAGCCACCGCGGCGAGCTTCGATGCCGATGGCTTCTTTGCCACCGGCGATCTGGGCCGCCTGACGCCGGAAGGGGCGATCGTCATCACCGGCCGTAAGAAGGACCTGATCAACCGCGGCGGCGAGAAGGTCAGCGCCAAGGAGGTGGAGGACATCCTGCACCGAATGCCGGGCATCAAAGAGGCTGCGGTGGTGTCCATGCCCCACGCCCGGCTTGGCGAGACCCTGTGCGCCTATGTGATTCCCCAGGCTGGCAGCGAGCAGCTCGACCTCGACGCGGTGCTGGGCTTCGTGTCCGCCAGCGGCGTGGCCCGGCAGAAATACCCGGAGTGCCTGATGGTGGTGGACGACTTCCCGCGCACCGCCTCGGGCAAGATACGCAAGGACCGACTGCGCGCCGACATCCGCGAGCGCCTGCAGGCTCAGGCCTGAACGACATAAGACAGGAGAAAAAAGAAAATGGAGACAACCCAGCTTTCCGTGCGCATCGCCCGCAAGGCCGTCGAGGCCACCGACATCGTGTCGCTGGAGCTCGCCCCGCTCGAAGGGGCGGCTTTGCCGCCCTTCAGCGCCGGCTCGCACATCGACGTGGAAGTGAAACCGGGCCTGGTGCGCCAGTATTCCCTGTGCAATGACCCTACCGAATCCCACCGCTACCTGATCGGCGTGCTGCGCGATCCGGTTTCCCGCGGCGGCTCGGTGGCCGTCCATGAGCTGCTGCAGGAAGGGCAGGTGGTCCGCATCAGCGCGCCGCGCAATCACTTTGCGCTGGTGCCGGCCAAGCGTTCTATCCTGTTTGCCGGCGGCATCGGCGTGACGCCCATCCTGTGCATGGCCGAGCGCCTGGCCCAGAGTGGGGCGGACTTCGAGATGCACTACTGCGCCCGTTCCTCCGACCGGGCGGCCTTCGTCGAGCGCATCCGCCGCTCGCCCTTCGCCGACAAGGTGCATTTCCACTACGACGACGGCGACGCCGCGCAGAAGCTTGATCTTGGCGCGGTGCTGGAGGCCGCCGGCGCGGAGGCCCACCTGTACGTGTGCGGGCCGTCCGGCTTCATCGACTTCATCACCAAGGGCGCGGCGGCCCGCCAGTGGAGCGCCGAGCGGGTGCACTTCGAGTACTTCGCCGGCCAGAAGGTGGATACCTCGGCGGACGGCAGTTTCGAGGTCAAGCTGGCGAGCAGCGGCAAGTGCGTCAGCGTGCCGCCCACCAAGACCGTCGTCACGGCGCTGCGCGAGGCCGGGGTGAATGTCGAGGTGTCCTGCGAGCAGGGCGTCTGCGGCACCTGCCTGACCCGCGTGCTCGAAGGCGAGGTGGACCACCGGGACAACTACCTCACCGACGAGGAAAAGGCCGCCAACGACCAGTTCCTGCCGTGCTGCTCGAGGGCCAAGGGCAAGCTGCTGGTGCTGGACCTGTAGGCGCTCCGGTTGCCGGTCGCGGGCGAATGAATTCGCCCCTACGTGACCCGACTCCGTTGTTCGTGTAGTGGGTGAGTGAATAGGCCTCCGTGGCAGGGGGCTTGCGGGCCACGGCCCGGCGCCCGTTGTTCCTGTGGGGGCGAATTCATTCGCCCGCGGAGTTTGAATCACCGACTGCCGGCGAGCTTTATCGCCCCCGATGCCTATGTCCGTCCCCCTCGCCTACATCTCGGTCGTCATCCTGTGGTCCACCACGCCGCTGGCCATCAACTGGAGCCTGCCCGGTGGCGGCTTCGCGTTCGCGCTGTTCGCCCGCATGGTGGTGGGGCTGGCCTGTGCGCTGGGGGTGCTGGCGGCGACCGGCGCCGGCTTTCCGCTGCGCCGCGGCGTGTGGCCGGCCTACCTGATCGGCGGCACGAGCCTGTTCGGCACGATGCTGTGCGTCTATTGGGGCGCCCAGTTCGTCCATTCGGGGCTGATCTCGGTGCTGTTCGGCCTGTCGCCGCTGGTCACCAGCGTGCTCGCCGCCGTGTGGCTCGGCGAGCGGGCGCTGACGCCGCGCCGGGTGGCCGGCATGGCGCTGGCTGCGGCGGGCCTGGCGGTGGTCTTCGGCCACGGCACGGACCTCGGCGGGGCCCATGCGCCGGCCGGGCTGGCGGCGATCCTGCTGGCGGTGCTGCTCAATGCCGCTGGCCTGGTGGGCGTCAAGCGCTTCGGCGCGGCGACGCCGCCGATGGCGCTGACCGCTGGCGTGATGCTGGTGTCCCTGCCGCTGTTCGGCCTGGCCTGGCTGGCGGACGGGGCTGCGTGGCCGGCCGAGCTGCCGCTGCGCAGCGTGCTGGCCATCGGCTACCTGGGGGTGTTTGGCTCGGTGGTGGGTTTTGCCCTGTACTACTACCTGATGAAGCACCTGGAAGCCGCCGCACTGGCGCTGACCCTGGTGGTGACGCCGCTGTTCGCGCTGTTCCTCGGTCGCCTGTTCAACGGCGAGGCGCTGCCGGCCCAGGCCTGGGCCGGCGCCGCGGCGATCAGCCTGGGCTTGCTGCTGCACCAGCGCGGTGCCGCGCCCACTGCAACCTAGTTCGGGAGACCCTCTCATGAATATCGATGTGTGGCCGGTGGCCGTCGTGACCGGCGTCGGGCCAGGCACCGGGGCTGCCACGGTGCGACGTTTCGTCGCCGGTGGCTACCGGGTGGCGATGCTGGCCCGCGACGCCGGACGCCTCGCCGAGCTGGAGGCGGAATTGCCGGAAGCGCGAGCCTATCCCTGCGACGTCACCGACACGGCGGCGGTGGACGCGGTGCTGGCGCGCATCCGCGCCGAACTGGGGGTGCCCTCCGTGCTGGTGCACAACGCGGTGGCCGGTGCCCGTGGGCGCTTCATGGACATCGACCCGGCGGTGCTGGAACGGGGGTTCCAGGTGAACGTGATGGCCTTGCTGCACCTGGCCCGCGCATTGACGCCGGACATGGTCGCCGCCGGTCGCGGCGCCATCGTCGTCACCGGCAACACCGCCGCGCTGCGCGGCCGTGCGCTGTTCGCCGGGCTGGCGCCGACCAAGGCTGCCCAGCGCATGCTGTGCGAGGCGATGGCCCGCGACCTGGGGCCGCAGGGCGTGCACGTGGCCTATGTGGTCATCGACGCGGTGATCGACGTGCCATGGACCCGCCGCGCATTCGGCGACCGCCCCGACAGCTTCTTCATGCAGCCCGCCGCCATCGCCGACGAGATCTGGCATCTGGCCCACCAGGCGCGCAGCGCCTGGAGCTTCCTGCACGAGCTGCGGCCGTACGGCGAGATCTGGTGAGCCGGGGCGGGGGCAATCCGCACGCGCGGTCTGTGGGGGGGCTGTCTGGGAGGCTGCTTGTGGGGGCGAATTCATTCGCCCGCGAAGGTCAAGCTACGCGCGGAGGGCGAATGAATTCGCCCCCACAGTTTGCTGAGCCTTACCGCTCCACAGCCACCGCCCCTGCAGGGCCGGCGCCGGACTCCCGATACGAATATCAACAAGGAACGCGATGTTCCACCCGGAGGAGAAGCGAGAGATGTTCCTTTCTGCACGCAGGACTTTGAACAGGCTGGACCACGCGCTGGAGGCGGCGCTAAGGGATGGGGTGAGCAGTTGGCTGGGGGGCGCCGACGCGGCGCTGCCGGAGGCCACGCAGCACCGGCTGCAGACGCTGGCGGAGAAGATCCGCGCCGGCGAACGGGCATTGGAGCTGCAGATCGCGGCGCTGACCGCCCGTGTTGCGGAGCTGGAGCGTAGCGGGGCGTTGCTCGACGCCGAGCGTGATGAACTGGCGGGCAAACTGGAAGTGGCCCGCGGTGCCGCCGACGGTGAGGGCGCGAGCCGCATCGAGCTGGAGGAGCGTCTGGCTGGGCTGGAGGACGAACTGGCCGACGCCCGCCTGGCCGGCACCGCACTGACCGAAGGGACGTGGACGGTACGCATTGTGGACGGTGACCCGGCCCATCCGGCCAACCGGGTGCGCTATTCGGACCAGATGCGGCGCCTGCTGGACTACACCGGTACGGCGGATTTTCCCGACGAGATGGACGCGTGGACGGCGGTGATCCACCCGGAAGACCTGTCCTGGGTCGGCGCGGCGCTGCACCGCCACCTGTGCGATCACACGGGCAAAACGCCCTTCGTCGCCGAATACCGCATCCGCAAGAAGGGCGGCGACTACGGCTGGTTCCGCGGCCGCGCCTGTACCGAGCGCGACGCGCAGGGGCGGCCGGTGCGCTGCGTGGGCTCCTTCCGTGACATCTCCGCCGAGAAGGCCGCCGAAGCGCTGCAGAAGGAGCAGCGTGAGCGCATGGCCCACAGCATGCGGCAGATCCTCGACGTGTCGGCGGTGATCGCCGACATCTCCAAGCGCACCAATCTGCTGGCCCTCAACGCTAGCATCGAGGCGGCCCGCGCCGGCGAGGCCGGGCGGGGCTTCGCGGTGGTGGCGGAGGAGGTCGGCAAGCTGGCGATGCAGACTTCCAAGGCCACCGAGGAGATCGTGCGGATGGCCGAGGAGTAAGCCCGTTGCGCCCCGTGCGGCCGGTGGCAGGCGTGGGGTGGCGGCGGCTCAGCGGCCGGTGTAGGTGGCCGGGCGCTTTTCGAGGAAGGCGTTGACCCCTTCCTTGAAATCTTCCGTGGCCGCGCAGGTGGCGAAGCCCTGGCGCTCGGCGTCCAACTGGCCGGCGAAATCCCGTTCGATGGAGCGGCGCATCAGCTGCTTGAGGGTGCCCTGGGCGATCGGCGCGCCGGCGGCCAGGCGGCGGGCCAGCTTGTCGGTTTCCGCGGTCAGCTGGTCGGCCGCCACGACGCGGCTCACCAGGCCCAGGCGCTGGGCTTCGGCGGCGTCGATGGGGTCGGACAGCAGCGCGATCTCCAGCGCCTTGTGCAGGCCGACGGTGCGCGGCAGGCTCCACGAGGCGCCGAGGTCGCAGCACGTGCCCAGATTGACGTAGGCGAAGTTGAAGCGGGTGGTGTCGGCGGCGACGACCAGGTCGCAGGCCAGCGCCATGCTCATGCCGGCGCCGGCCACCGGGCCCTGGATGCTGGCGATCACCGGCGCGCGCAGGTTGGCGATGATCTGCATGCTCTCGTTGAGCGGCGCGATCAGCGTGTTCGGCACCGCTGCCGGGTCGTCGCGGAACTGGGCGATGTCGCCGCCGGCCATGAATGAGCGGCCTTCGCCGCTGAGGATCAGCACCCGCAGTGCCGGGTCGTCCTGCAGGCGGCGCAGGGCGGCCAGCAGGGCCTGGGCGGTGGCGGTGTCGATGGCGTTGAGAACCTTCGGGCGGTTGAAGTGCAGGCGGTGGATGCCGCCGTCGCGGCTTTCGATGATCGGGCTGTCGCTCATGCTGTGGTCTCCTGTTGTCGTTGTCGAAAGGCTTTTTACATCGGCAGCTGCGGGCCGGCGGTGACGGTGACGCCGCCGTCCACCACCAGGCCGTGGCCGGTGATGAAATCGGCTTCGTCGCTGGCCAGCAGCAGCGCGGCGCGGGCGATGTCTTCGGGGCGGCCGAGGCGCTTGACGGCGGCGGCCTGCTCCCACTGGGCGCGGACTTCGGGCACGGCGAAGAGGCCGGCCGTCATGTTGGTCTCGATGGCGCCGGGCAGCAGGTAGTTGGCAGTGATGCCGAAGCGGCCGACTTCCTTGGCGATGGTCTTGGTCAGGCCGGCGACGGCGTGCTTGGAGGCTGAGTAGGCGCCGCAGCTGTGATCGGTGAAGTGGGCGAGGATCGAGCCGGTGTTGATGATGCGTCCGCGGCCGGTGCTCTTGGCGCGTTCGATCAGCACCGGGATGGCGTGGCGGCAGCTGCGCATCACGGCATGGACGTTCACCTCGAAGGCCCGCGCCCAGTCCTCGTCGGGCATCGCGGATACCGGCGAGACCGGCACGACGCCGGCGTTGTTGAAGAGAATGTCGAGGCCACCGAATTTCTCCAGCGCCAGCGCGACCATACGCTGCGGTGCGTCGGCGGCGGTGACGTCCACCGCCAGCGCGGCGATGCGCGGCTGGTCGGCGTAGATGCTGAGGATGGCCGATTCGGGCCGGTCCACGGCCACTACCGCGGCGCCTTCGGCGGCGAACAGTTCGACGGTGGCGCGGCCGATGCCGGAGGCAGCGCCGGTGATGATGGCCACGCGGCCGGCCAGGCGTTGGGATGTGCTCATGCTGTTGTCTCGCTCCTTGTGGATGTACTTAGCCTCTGAAACAGGTCGGGCTGTTTTTCTGTGATCTTACCTGCGCGTCGCGAGACGCGCCTCGTCCGTCAGTGCGCGCGGAAGCGGCGATAGATCTTCTCCATCACCATCAGCGGGTCATCGGCACGCAGTGGGTCGTAGGGGGCGATGTTCACGGCGCGCAGCCAGGCGCGCTGCACGCGGCCGTCGGCCACGTCGAGCTCGATGATGTTGATGCACGCCGGGTCCTGCTCGATGGCGCGGATGGCGGGGAGGCCGGCGCCGGTGACGTGGGTCAGCAGCACGCGGTTGACGCCGTCGTGGGCGACGACGAGGGCGGTGGCCCAGTCATCACGGGCAACCAGGTCGTCCCAGGCGGCGTGTACGCGGCTCGCCAGGTCCTGCCAGCGTTCGCCGCGGATGAAGGCGCCGTCGGGATCGCCGGCGGTCTCGTAAGCGTAGCCGATCTCCTTTTCCTGTTCGTCCGGCGGAATCTCGCGCAGGCGGCCGGCGCGGACTTCCTTCAGGCGCGGCTCCTCGTCCAGCGGCAGGGCGCGCTCGCCGAGCACGATGCGGGCGGTCTCTACGGTGCGGGTCAGGCCCGAGCAGACGGCCAGGTCGAAGGGAATGTCGGCCAGCAGTGCGGCGCTGGCGGTGGCCTGTTCGCGGCCGCGGGGGGTGAGCGGGACGGTGCGCGGGTCGAGGGGCGTGCCGTCGGCGCTGAAATAGCTGACTTCCGCGTGGCGCATCAGGTAGATGCGGCGGCGGTGGGTGGTGCCGGGTAGGGCGGGCATGGGCAGGCTCCGGTGTGCCGGCGGGCCGTAGCCCACCGGCAGGTAAGCGGCCCGCCGGGGCCGGAATATGTGGCTGACCGGCACCGGCAGGTGAGGGCGCCTGAGGCGCCCTCGAGGACGATCAGTCGTACTTGTAGAAGCCCTGGCCGCTCTTGCGGCCCAGGTAGCCGGCATCCACCATTTCCTTCAGCAGCGGGGCCGGACGGTACTTCGGATCGTTGAAGCCGTCGTAGAAGACTTCCATCACCGCCAGCATGGTGTCCAGGCCGATCAGGTCGGCGAGGGCCAGCGGGCCGATCGGCTGGTTGCAGCCGAGCTTCATGCCGGCGTCGATGTCCTCGGCGGTGGCGAGGCCTTCCTGCAGCGCGAAGATCGCTTCGTTGATCATCGGGCACAGGATGCGGTTCACCACGAAGCCCGGGCTGTTCTTGGCGGTGATCGGGGTCTTGCCGATGGCGGTGGCGAACGCCTGCGCGGCGGCCAGCGTCGCGTCGGAGGTCTGCAGGCCGCGGATCAGCTCGACCAGGGCCATCATCGGCACCGGGTTGAAGAAGTGCATGCCGATGAAGCGCTCCGGCGAGGAGACGGTGGCGGCCAGCTTGGTGATGGAGATGGACGAAGTGTTGGTGGCGATCAGCGTGGTGGCCGGCACGATCCCGTCGATTTCCTTGAGGATGCGCAGCTTGAGACCTTCGTTCTCGGTGGCGGCCTCGATGACCAGCTCGGTGGCGGCCAGGTCGGCGTAGGCGGTGGTGCCACGGATGCGGGCCAGCGCGGCGTCCTTGTCGGCGGTGCTGATCTTTTCCTTCTTGACCATCCGGTCGAGGCTGCTGGCGACGGTCTTGACGCCGCGCTCGACGGCCTCGGTGGAGATGTCCACCATCACCACGTTGATGCCGGCCAGTGCACAGACCTGCGCGATGCCGTTGCCCATGGTACCGGCGCCGATCACGCCGATGTTTTGAATTGCCATGCTGTTGCTCCTGTTTGCTTAGTTTTTTAAAGACTTTTTTAAACGCGTTCGAAGATGGCGGCGATCCCCTGTCCGCCACCGATGCACATGGTCACCAGGGCATAACGGCCCCCCGTGCGGTGGAGCTCGTAGATGGCCTTGGTGGTGATGATGGCCCCGGTCGCCCCCACCGGATGCCCCAGGGAGATCCCTGAGCCGTTGGGATTGACGCGGGCCGGATCGAGGTCCAGTTCCCGTGTCACGGCGCAGGCCTGGGCCGCGAAAGCCTCGTTGGACTCGACGACGTCCAGATCTGCGACGGACAGCCCGGTGCGCTGGAGCACCAGGCGGGTGGCGGGAACGGGGCCGATGCCCATGTACAGCGGTTCGACGCCGGCGTGAGCATACCCGACAAGTCGGGCCAGCGGCTTGAGACCGAGGGCCGCCGCACGCTTGGCCTCGGCCAGCACCACCGCCGCGCCACCGTCGTTGAGGCCGGAGGCATTACCCGGCGTGACGCTGCCGTCCTTCTGGAAGACGGCCTTCATCTTGGCCAGGGCTTCCAGCGTGACGTCCGGGCGCACGTGCTCGTCGGTGTCGAAGAGCGCGGTGCCCTTGCGGGTCTTCACCTCCACCGCGGCGATCTGTTCGCGGAAGCGTCCTTCGGCGATGGCGCGGGCGGCGCGCTGCTGGCTTTCCAGTGCCAGCGCGTCCTGCATCTCGCGGGTGATGCCGTAGCGGGCGGCGACGTTCTCGGCGGTGATGCCCATGTGCACCTTCTGCCACGGGTCGTGGAGGATGCCGTTCATGTAGTCGAGGACCGGCGCGTCGCCCATGCGGGCGCCCCAGCGCAGGGTCGGGATGATGTAGGGGCCGCGGCTCATGGATTCGGCGCCGCCGCCGATCGCGATGTCGGTGTCACCGAGCAGGATGGCTTGTGCCGCCGACACGATGGCCTGCAGGCCCGAGCCGCACAGGCGGTTGACGTTGAAGGCGGGGGTTTCCTGCGGGATGCCCGCGTCGATCGCGGCGACGCGGCTCAGGTAGGCGTCGCGGGGCTCGGTGGGCACCACGTTGCCCATCACCACGTGGCCTACCTCGCGGGGATCGACGCCGGAACGGGCCAGCGCGGCGCTGACTGCGGTGGTGCCGAGCTGGCAGAGGGGAATGTCCTTGAGGCTGCCGCCGTAGGTGCCAATGGCGGTGCGGGCTGCGCCGACGACGAGGATTTCACGCTGGGTCATGGTTTGCTCTTCCGTATGCGGGTTGGTCTTGGCCGGCGGATGCCGGCGGGGTGGATCGATGGTATCAAACAAACAATCTAGATGGTTTGTTATTTGTGCCGCTCGGGGTGATTGCCTGGCTGGGTGCTCCACAGCCCGGGTGCCTTTCCCCCAGCTGAAGTCATGAGGCAGTAAACCTTAGGGGCGAATTCGCCCCCCACCGGGAAAAGCACAGCGGAAGAGTGTTGCAGTCGCCAGGTGTTGCGGCTGCATCGCCGATCTGCAGAAATTTCGTCGAGGGACTTGGCAGCCGGCCTTTTTGTTCGTAATATAAAAAAACGAACACGACGGTTTGTTTTGTTGTGTGTCGGAAGGTGTGTCTCCCTGCTAGTAAGCGTGACCCTCTCCCTAGCGCTTATGGGCATTTTCACCAGGTTGTCCGCGCCAAGCGCGGCAACCTGGACTTTCTTCCAGAAGAAAGGGGACAGACCGGAACACACGGGAGCATGTCCACACAAGAGAACCGGCAGATGCCTCTGACCATCGGATTTGCAGCAGAAACCCTGCCCGGCGAACGGCGCTTGCCCGTGGTGCCGGACGTGGCCAAGAAATACCAGGGCCTCGGTGCCCGCCTCCTCATGCAGAAGGGTGCCGGCCGGCTCGCCCACTACCGCGACGACAGCTTCACCGACGTGGCCTTCGCCGACAGTGCCGCCGAGACGTATGCCGGCGCCGACATCCTGTGCTGCGTGCAGCCGCCGTCCGCCGAACTGATTTCCACCCTCAAGCCGGGCAGCGTGCTGGTCGGCCTGCTGCAGCCCTGGGGCGATGCGGCCCGCGCCCGCCTGCTGGCCGAGCGCAACATCACCGCCTTCGCGCTGGAATTGCTGCCGCGCATCAGCCGCGCCCAGAGCATGGACGTGCTGTCCAGCCAGGCCGCGGTCACTGGCTACGAATGCGCGCTGATCGCCGCCGACCATTCGCCGCGCTTTTTCCCGATGCTCACCTACGCCGCCGGCACCATCCGCCCGGCCCGCGTGCTGGTCATCGGCGCCGGCGTGGCCGGCCTGCAGGCCATCGCCACCGCCCGCCGCATCGGCGCGATGGTGGAGGCCTACGACGTGCGCCCGGAAACCCGCGAGCAGATCGAATCCCTTGGCGCCAAGTTCGTCGATACCGGCGTGTCGGCGGCCGGCAGCGGCGGCTACGCCCGCGAGCTGACCGCCGAGGAAAAGGCGAAGCAGGCCGAGCGCCTGGCCAAGGCGGTGGCTCAGTGCGATGCGCTGATCACCACTGCGGCGATTCCCGGCAAGAAGGCGCCGGTGATCATCACCGCCGACATGGTGGCGCGCATGAAGCCCGGTGCGGTGGTGGTCGACATGGCCGCCGAGACCGGCGGCAACGTGGAAGGCACGGTGGCCGGCGAGAAGACCTGGGTCGGCGAGGTGCTGATCGTCGGCCCGACCCACATCGCCAGCCGCATGCCGGCCCATGCCTCGGAAATGCTGGCCAAGAACTACTTCAACTTCATCAGCCCCTTCGTCAAGGACGGCGCCGTGGCGCTGGACTGGGACGACGAAGTGATCGCCGGCGCTTGCCTCACCCATGGCGGCGAAGTGCGCCATGCCGGCGTCCGCCAGGCCCTCGGCCTTTGATCCAGGAGAACGCAATGGAAGGTCTGGTCTATCTGTACATCTTCATGCTGGCCGGCTTCACCGGCTACGAAGTGATTTCCCGCGTGCCGGTGATCCTGCACACGCCGCTGATGTCCGGTTCCAACTTCGTGCACGGCGTGGTGCTGGTGGGCGGCATGGTGGCCCTCGGCAGCGCCGATCCGGCCGAGCCGCTGCAACTGGCGATCGGCTTCGCCGCGGTGCTGCTCGGCGCCGCCAACGCGGCTGGCGGCTACGTGGTCACCGAACGCATGCTGGCCATGTTCAAAGGCAAGAAGGAGGGCGCCCAATGAGCGCACAGTTCCCCGTTCTCGGTTTCATCCAGGCCGCCTACTTCGCGGTGGCGGTGGTCTTCATCCTCGGCCTGAAGGCGATGAGCTCGCCGGTCACCGCCCGCCGCGGCGTGGTGTGGGCTGGCTACGCGATGATCGCCGCCACGCTGGTCACCTTCGCGTGGCCGGGCATGCAGAACTTCGGCCTGATGGCGCTGGCCATCGCCTTGGGCACCGTCGTCGCCTGGGTCTCCGGCAAGAAGGTGGCGATGACCGACATGCCGCAGATGGTGGCTATCTACAACGGCATGGGCGGCGGCGCTGCGGCGGCCATCGCGGCGCTGGAGTTCGCCCGCGGCGAGGTGCATGGCGGCGTGGCGACCACGCTGGCGGTGTGCGGCGCACTGATTGGCTCGGTGGCCTTTTCCGGCTCCTGCGTGGCTTTCGCCAAGCTGCAGGGCATCATGAAGAAGGCCTGGCGCCTGCCGGCCCAGAATGCCGCCAACGTGCTGCTGGCGCTGGCCGCGGTGGCCCTCGGCTACCTGATCGTCGCCGCCGACACCCCGGCGCCGGAGCATGTGCTGGGTTTCTTCGCGTTGGCCTTGGCCCTCGGTGTGGTGCTGACGGTGCCGATCGGCGGCGCCGACATGCCGGTGGTGATTTCCCTGCTCAACGCCTTCACCGGCCTGGCCGTGGGCATGGAGGGCTATGTGCTCGGCAACCCGGCGCTGATCGTCGCCGGCATCGTGGTCGGCGCCTCCGGCACCCTGCTGACCCAGTTGATGGCCAAGGCCATGAACCGGCCGATCTCCAACGTGATCTTCACTCCGATCTCCGGCGCGGCGTCTGGCGGCGAGGCCGTCGAGGGCGAGCAGAAGGAGGTCGGTGCGATGGATGCCGCCGCGGTGATGCGCTACGCCTCCAAGGTCATCATCGTGCCGGGCTACGGCATGGCGGTGGCCGGCGCCCAGCACAAGGTGTGGGAGATGACCGAGCTGCTGGAGGAGGCCGGTGTAGACGTCAGCTTCGCGATCCACCCGGTGGCGGGCCGCATGCCGGGCCACATGAACGTGCTGCTGGCCGAGGCGGGCGTGCCCTACGACAAGATCTTCGACCTGGAAGAGATCAACGGTGACTTCCCGCAGGCTGATGTGGCCCTGGTGATCGGCGCCAACGACGTGGTGAACCCGTCGGCGCGCACCGACAAGTCCAGCCCGATCTACGGCATGCCGATCCTCAACGCCGATCTCGCCCAGAACGTCATCGTCGTCAAGCGCGGCAAGGGTACCGGCTACTCGGGCATCGAGAACGCGCTGTTCTACAAGGACAACACCCGCCTGCTGTACGGCTCGGCCCAGCAGGCCATCGGCGAGGTCATCCAGCACGTCAAGGCGCTGTCGGTGTAGGCGCCACACCCATAACAAAGGAGAGGACAGACAGTGGACGCGAAAACGGAAACGACCGGGCAGCCTGACATCGCCGGCTTTGCCGCCGCCTTCCTGCAGCAGGAAGCCGGTGCCGCGGCGGTGGAGGTGCTCGGCTGCAAGCGCCTCGGCGGTGGGGCGATCCAGGAGAACCTGCTGCTCGACGTAATGATCCGCGGCGGCGACTGGGACGGCCGACACGAGCTGGTGCTGCGTACCGACTCCCCATCGGGCCTGGCGGTGAGCCTCGGCCGCGCCGAGGAGTTTGCGGTGCTGAAGGTGGCTTTCGCCGCCGGCGTGACGGTGCCCGAGCCCCTGTGGCTGTACCGGGATAGCGGCGCCCCCGGCGGGCTGGGCAAAGACTTCTACCTGATGCGCAAGGCTGAAGGCTCCGCCGCCGCCCGCCCGCTGGTGCGCGGCGAGCTGTCCGCCGAGGCTCGGGATGCGCTGCTGGCCGAGCTGGGCGCCGAATTGGCACGCCTGCATGTGGTACGCCCGCCGGTCGCCGGGCTTGACTTCCTGCCGCTGCCGGACGGCACGCCGGCCCTGTCGCGAGTGAAGGAATACCGGTGCCTGATCGACGCCATCGGCCGGCCCCAGCCTACCCTCGAATGGGCGCTGCGCTGGCTGGAGCTGAACGCCCCGGCACGCACCGAGGTCACGCTGACCCATGGTGACTTCCGCACCGGCAACTACATGGTCGCCGACGGCCACCTGTCGGCGGTGCTCGACTGGGAGTTCGCCGGCTGGAGCGACCCGCTGGAGGACATCGGCTGGCTGTGCGCGCGCTGCTGGCGCTTCGGTGCGTGGGAGCACGAAGTCGGCGGCATCGGCGGCACCGCCGCGCTGGCCCGTGGTTATGCGGCGGTGGCCGGCCAGCCCTTCGATCTCGACCTGCTGCCCTACTGGAAGGTGATGGGCACGATGCGCTGGGCGGTGATCGCGCTGATGCAGGCCGAACGCCACTTGTCCGGCGAGCAGCCCTCGCTGGAGCTGGCACTGACCGGCCGCATGCTGCCGGAGATCGAGCTCGACCTGATCCAGGAAATCCAGACCATCGAAGAGGAGCGCGCCCGCCATGCGTAACCTGCCCGACGCCGCCGACCTGTTGAAGACCGCCCGCGACGGCCTGCTCAATGGCTTGTTGCCCCACCTGCCCAAGGAACACCACTACACCGCGCTGATGGCCGCCAACGCGCTGGCCATCGCGCTGCGCGAGATCCAGTCCGACGCCGGCCATGCGCAGGCTGAAGCCACGCTGCTGCACAAGTTGTATGGCAGCGCCGCCGCCAGCGAAGGCGTCGACGCGTTCGCCACCCGCCTGGCCAGCGACCTGCGCACGGGCCGCTTCGATGCGCGTCTGCCGGAAGTCGGCAGCCTGCTGCTGGCCGAGGTGAGTGCCCGGCTGCGCGTCTCGAATCCCAAATACCTCAAGCAGGCCGGCCTCGCCTGAACCGGAGATACCTCATGAACTTCGACATCCCGGCCGATCTCAAGGCCCTGCAGGACAAGACCCGGCGCTTCATCGCCGAGGAAATCATCCCCTACGAGAAGGATCCCCGCGTCACCGCCCACGGCCCCAGCGAGGACTTGCGCAACGAACTGGTTGCCAGGGTCAAGGCCGCCGGTCTGCTTACGCCCCACGCGTCCATCGAGCTGGGCGGATTGGGGCTGGACCATTTCGCCAAGGCCATCGTCTTCGAGGAGGCTGGTTATTCGACCCTCGGCCCGACCGCGCTGAACATCGCCGCGCCGGACGAGGGCAACATCCACCTGATGGAGGTCGTCGCCACGCCAGCCCAGAAGGACCGCTGGCTGAAGCCCCAGGTGGAAGGGAAGATCCGCTCCTGCTTCTGCATGACCGAGCCCGATCCGGGCGCCGGCGCCGATCCGTCGATGCTGCAGACCACCGCGGTGAAGGATGGCGACCACTACGTGATCAACGGCCGCAAGTGGTTCATCACCGGCGCCACCGGCGCCAGCTACGCGATCATCATGGCCAAGATGGAGGATGGCAGCGCGACGATGTTCCTGTCCGACATGGACCGGCCGGGCATCACCGTCGAGCGCAGCATGGACGCGCTGGATGCCTGTTTCACCGGCGGCCACGGCGTGGTGCGCTTCGACAACCTGCGCGTGCCGGCCGGCGACGTGCTCGGCGAGATCGGGCAGGGCTTCCGCTACGCCCAGGTGCGCCTGGCGCCGGCGCGCCTGACCCACTGCATGCGCTGGCTCGGCCAGGCCCGCCGCGCCCACGACGTGGCCACCGCCTACGCACGCAAGCGCCAGGCATTCGGCAAGGCGCTCGGCGAGCACGAGGGCGTCGGCTTCATGCTCGCCGACAACGAGATGGACCTGCACACCGCGCGCCTGGCCATCTGGCATTGCGCGTGGGTGCTCGACCAGGGTGGCAAGGGGAAGAACGAGTCGAGCATGGCCAAGGTGATCTGCTCCGAGGCCGAATGGCGGGTCGTCGATCGCTGCGTGCAGATCCTCGGCGGCCAGGGCGTCACCGCCGAGACCATCGTCGCGCGGATTTGGTCCGACATGCGTGCCTTCCGCATCTACGATGGCCCGTCGGAAGTGCACCGCTGGAGCCTGGCGCGGCACATCCTGAAGGAGCCCAAGGCGGCCCGCTAGGCGGTCCCGCCGGCGCCCGGCTGCCGATCACCGGCGGCCGGGCGCCGGGGCGCGTGCGCTTGACCACCGGCGCGGCGCGCCGCAGCATTGCACGGTTTTCCACCGCCGTCCGTGCCGATGCCGTCCCCTGTCCATCCTGCCGAACCCGCGCCGGCCCTGCGCGCCAGCCCCATGCTGGCGGCTCTGCTGGCCACCCGCCCGGCCTTCCTCGGGGTGACCCTGTTCGCCTGCCTGATCGGGCTGGCGGTGGCCCATGGCAGCGGCGTCGCCATCGACGGCTTGAAGGCCGGGCTGACGATCTTCTTCGCCCTCGTTGCCCACGCCGGCATCAACGTCCTCAACGACTACTACGACGCGAAGAGTGGCGCCGATGCGGCCAATGAGGAGCGCCTGTTCCCTTTCACCGGCGGCAGCCGCTTCATCCAGAACGGCGTGCTGTCTGAGGTCGAGGCTGGGCGCCTGGGCTTCGGCCTGCTCGCCGCGGTGGTGCCGGCCGGGCTGTGGCTGGCCTGGGCGTCGGCGCCAGGGCTGATCCTGATCGGCCTCGCAGGCCTCTTCCTCGGTTGGGCCTACACCGCGCCGCCGCTGGCGCTGGTATGCCGCGGGCTGGGCGAACTGGCCGTTGCGGCGGGCTGGCTGATCGTGGTGATCGGCAGCGACTTCGTGCAGCGCGGCGCCTTTTCACTGCTGCCGGTCATCGCTGGCTTGTCCTACGCGCTACTGGTGGCGGCGATCCTGTTCATCAATGAATTCCCTGACCGGCGCGGTGACGAGGCGGCCGGCAAGCGCACGCTGGTGGTCCGCCTCGGGCCGCACACCGCCAAATGGGCCTATCTGGGCCTGGTACTGCTGGCCTATGGCTGGCTTGTGCTGATGGTCGGGCAGAACGTGCTGCCGCGGGGTGCTGCCGCCGCGGCATTGACATTGATCTTCTCCTTCCGCGCCGCGCGCTACCTGCTGGCCCACGCCGGCGAGCCGGCCGAGCTGGTGCCGGCCCTCAAGCTGACCATCGTTGCCGCCAACCTGCACGGCCTGGCGCTTGCCGCCACGCTGGCCTTCGGGCGCTGGCCGGGAGCCCTGTCATGAGTCTCGAACTGCCCTTCGCCGCCGCGGACATCCACGGCATCATCTTCGACATGGATGGCCTGCTGCTCGACAGCGAGCGTGTGGCACTCGCCACCGTCGCCGCGGCGGCCGCCGAGCTGGGGCTGGAATGGCGCGCCGAAGTGGGGCTGGCGATGGTCGGCCTCAACTCGCAGGACGGCCCGAAGGTGATCCGCTACCACCTCGGCGAGAACTATCCCGTAGCCGACCTCTACGAGGCCTTCGGGCGCATCTACGAGGCGGCCATCGCCGCGGGCAGCATTCCGCTGAAGGGCGGCGTGGTCGAGCTGTTCGACGTGCTCGACGGCCTGTCCCTCGGTCGCGTGGTGGCCACCTCGACGCGCCGTTCCCGCGCCGAACCCAAGCTGGCGGCGGTGGGCCTGCTGCCGCGGGTGCACGGCATGGTGTGCGGTGACGAGGTGAGCCGCGGCAAGCCGGCGCCGGACATCTTTGTGGCAGCGGCCGCGCGCCTCGGCGTGCCGGTGGCGAACTGCCTGGTGCTGGAGGACTCCAATGCAGGCGTGCGTGGGGCGCTGGCGGCCGGCACGCGGGTGGTGATGGTGCCCGACCTGCTGCAGCCCGCCGACGACGTGCTGGCGGCCGGCGTGCCGGTGGCGGCCAGCCTCCATGACATCGCCGGTTTTCTGGAGGGAAGGAGCGGCTGATGCGTCGAATCCTGTGGCTGGCAGCCTGCCTGCTGGCCTCACCGGTGCTCGCCGAGGAGGCGGGCTCGAGCGCCTTCTGCCTGTTTCCGCTGCCGTCCGACAGCGGGGTGCAGCGCTGGATCAACCTCGGCATCGTGCAGTACGTGGACGTCCGGCCCGACGAGGTCCGGATCTATTTCGGTGGCGGCAACCTGGGCAGTGGCCATGAGGCGCGCATCCCGGCGAAGGGGCACGAGGAGGCCGACGCGCTCCTCGCCCGCCTGCGCCATGCAGCGGCCGTCTGTGCCAGGTCCAATTCAGTCAACCCGGCCAGTTCGGCCAACCCGGGAGGAACTCCGTGAAACTCATCGGCATGCTGGATTCACCCTTCGTACGGCGCACCTACATCACCGCCCGGATGCTCGGCATCCCCTTCGAGCACCAGTCCCTGTCGGTTTTCCGCAACTTCGACGAATTCCACGCGATCAACCCGCTCGTCAAGGCCCCGACCCTGGTCTTCGACGACGGTGAGGTGATGGTGGACAGCACCCACATCATTGCCTGGCTGGAGCGCATCGCACCGCCCGGCAAGAGCCTGATGCCGTCCGACGCCGCCGGCCTGCGACGCTGCCTGCAGCTCACCGGCCTGGGTCTGGCAGCGGCGGAGAAGAGCGTGCAGCGAGTCTATGAGACCCAGGTGCGCCCGAAGGATTGCCGTGACCCGGACTGGCTGCGCCGCGTCGAAGGGCAGATCCGCGACACCTACAGGGTGCTCGAACAGCACGTCGGTGATGCCGACTGGCTGTGCGGCGCGCGGCCGACCCAGGCCGACATCAGCGTGGCGGTGGCCTGGCGTTTCACGCATTATTCGGCCCCCGGCCTCGTCGCCGACAGTGACTATCCGGCCCTCGCCGCGCTGGCCGCCAACGCCGAGGCCCTGCCGGCCTTCATGGCGGCCGACTACAGCTAAGCCCTTAGTAACACCTTTTCCCCGCGAGATTCGATGATTGGACGCATCACCGGCCGCCTGGCCGAAAAGAACCCGCCGCAGATCCTGGTCGACGTGAATGGCGTCGGCTACGAACTGGAAGTGCCGATGAGCACCTTCTACGGCCTGCCTGCCACCGGCCAGAACGTGAGCCTGTCCACCCACATGGCGGTGCGCGAGGACGGCCATTTCCTGTACGGCTTCGCCACCGAGGACGAGCGGGCCGCCTTCCGCCAGCTGCTCAAGGTCGCCGGCATCGGCGCGCGCACCGCGCTGGCGGTGCTGTCCGGCCTGTCTGTGGTGGACCTGGCCCAGGCGGTGGCGCTGCAGGAGAGCGGGCGCCTGGTGAAGATCCCCGGCATCGGCAAGAAGACCGCCGAGCGCCTGCTGCTGGAACTGCGTGACAAGCTCGCCAAGGCCCTGCCGGCGGTGGCTGGCAGTGTCGCCGCCAGCCTGCCCGGTGATGATCGGGCCGATATCGTCAATGCGCTGCTGGCCCTCGGCTACAACGAGAAGGAGGCCCTCGGTGCGGTCAAGAACCTGCCGGAGGGTATCGGCGTCTCAGACGGCATCCGCCAGGCTCTGAAGGGCTTGTCGAAGGCCTGACGGCGCACGGCGGGCTGGGCCGCGTCAGCCCGGCCCGCGGCGGGCAGCGCTGTGCGGCAGGGCAGGTGGCACTGTTTAAAAGATCAGGGATAATCCTCTCCATTCCATCCGAGAACAGCCCATGACACCCCGACGCACTGCCCAGCTGGCCATCACCGCCGTGCTGATCCTCGGCTGCGCCTTCGTGCTCAGCCCCTTCTTCGCGGCCATCCTGTTCGCCGGCACGGTGTGCGTGACTACCTGGCCCCTGTATCAGGCCCTGCATCGGCGCCTCGGGCGCCGCGATGGGCTGGCGGCGCTGACGATGACCCTGCTGCTGACCGCGGTGCTTCTGGTGCCGATGGTCGGCCTGGCCGCCTCGCTGACCGATTCGGCGATCACGCTGGTCGATTACGTGCGGGGCCTCATCGAGCAATCCGATGGCAAGCCGCCCCACTGGCTGCGCGACATCCCGCTGGTCGGCGCCGACATCGACGCCTATGTGCGCAAGCTGGCCCACAGTCAGGCCGAGGTGCGCAAGCTGGCGCTGGAGGCCATCGAGCCGGCCCGCAAGTTCGCACTGGGCCTTGGCGGGATGGTCGGCCAGGGCCTGCTGCAGATCTCGCTGGTGCTGTTCATCGGCTTCTTCCTGTATCGGGATGGGGCGCGCATCGAGGCCCAGCTGGAGGTTGGAGCGGCGCGTCTGGGCGGCCCGGTGTGGGGCGACCTGCTGCACCTGGCCGGCAGCACCGTCAAGGCAGTGATGATCGGCATCGTCGGCACCGCCGCGGCCCAGGCCCTGGTGGCGCTGGTGGGATTCCTGGTGGCCGGTGTGCCGGGGGCGCTGCTGCTCGCCGCGGGAGTGTTCTTCCTGTCGCTGGTGCCGATCGGGCCGCCGCTGATCTGGGGTGGTGCGGCCTTCTGGCTGTACCAGCAGGGGGAAAGCGGTTGGGCGATCTTCATGGTGCTGTGGGGCTTGCTGGCGATCAGCTCGGTGGACAACTTCCTTAAGCCGATCCTGATCAGCCGTACGTCCAGCCTGCCGATCCTGCTGATTGCCCTCGGCGCCTTCGGTGGCGTGCTGGCCTTCGGCTTCATCGGCATCTTCCTCGGCCCAACCTTCCTGGCCCTCGGTCAGGCCTTGTTCACCAGCTGGACCGTCAGCCGTCCGGCCGAGACGCCGGCGGATGAACTCGCAGAGGCCCCGGAGGGCCGTTCATGATCCACACCGACGACATCAAGGGCGGTCAGCCCGATCCTTCCGCCCGCCTGATCACCGCCCAGCGCGCCAGCAACCAGGAGGAGGCGCTGGAGCGTGCACTGCGCCCCAAGCGCCTCGACGACTACGTGGGCCAGCAGAAGATCCGCGACCAGCTGGACATCTTCATCGAAGCTGCCAAGCGGCGCAGCGAAGCGCTGGACCATGTGTTGCTGTTCGGCCCGCCGGGCCTCGGCAAGACCACGCTGGCCCACATCGTGGCGGCAGAGATGGGCGTCAACCTGCGCCAGACCTCGGGCCCGGTGCTGGAGCGTGCCGGCGACCTGGCGGCGCTGCTGACCAACCTCGAACCCCACGACGTGCTGTTCATCGACGAGATCCACCGCCTGAGCCCGGTGGTGGAGGAGATCCTCTACCCGGCGCTGGAGGACTTCCAGATCGACATCATGATCGGCGAAGGCCCGGCGGCCCGCTCGGTGAAGCTCGACCTGCCGCCGTTCACGCTTGTCGGTGCGACGACCCGCGCCGGCATGCTGACCAATCCGCTACGCGACCGCTTCGGCATCGTCGCCCGCCTCGAGTTCTATACGCCGCAGGAGCTGTCCTACATCGTCAGCCGCTCGGCCGGCCTGCTCGATGTGGAGATCGAGGATACCGGGGCCTTCGAGATCGCTCGTCGGGCGCGCGGCACGCCGCGCATCGCCAACCGCCTGCTGCGCCGGGTGCGCGACTACGCCGAGGTGCGCGCCGACGGCCGCATCACCGCCGGGGTGGCGGATGCGGCGTTGACCATGCTGGACGTGGACCACTTGGGCCTCGACCTGATGGACCGCAAGTTGCTGGGGGCGATGCTCGAGAAGTTCGGCGGCGGCCCGGTAGGCCTGGACAACCTGGCGGCGGCGATCGGCGAATCGTCCGACACCATCGAGGACGTGCTGGAACCCTACCTCATTCAGCAGGGCTACCTGCAGCGTACGCCGCGGGGCCGCATGGCCACCGCGTCGATCTGGCAGCACTTCGGGCTGCTGCCGCCCGGCGCGGCGGGCAGCGGCAGTCTGTGGGAGGGAGATGCCTAGGCGTCGGACGTACCCAGGGCGGTGTGTACCCGCTCGGCGGTGCTCAGGAAATCGTCGAGGTTGTCCTGATCGAGGGGCTGTACATACAGGTTGGCAGCCTTGGCGGTGATCGTCAGGCCGCCTTTCTGGTCCCGGGAGATCCAGCCCTGCTGGATCAGGTTGCTGACCTTGCGGCGTACGGTCTCCCGCGGAATGCCGGTAGACGAGCTGATCGAGAAGGCGTTGCAGGGGCGCAGCGGCAGGTGGCGGAAATCATCGTCGGCGGTACTGCGGATGATGGACGTCAGGGTTTGGTCGTCCAGTCCGAGGCCGCCGATGTTGTAGAGGCCCACTTCGCCGAGCACGATCGGCAGCAGCAGGTCACCGTCGAAGGCGGCGTACAGGCGCACCAGGTAGCGTAGGTTGTAGCGGGACAGCAGGAGGGCGGCGGCGCGTCGGTCGGGACCTGCGAGGGCCCCGTCATCGCTCGCCATGGGGGTGGCGAGGAAAACAGACTCGCGGGAGCCAGGGGGCAAGGGGGTGTCCATCGGTAGCTCCATCGGGGTAATCAATCGGAATGCTGAAACACAATTTAACCTTTAGAAGGCTTGAGCATACACACCTCTTGCCATTCGCATGCCGAAGAACTACCCGTTCTGGGTTTTCCTATATCTGACAGGCCAGTCCCTTCAGATATTCGCCTTCCGGAACGGCCAGTCCGATGGGGTGATCGGGGGCTGCGGAAAGGCGGTGCAGGATGCGTGCTTCGACTCCGACGTCGGAGGCTGCTCCGGCAACAATTTTCTGGAAGAGTTCCAGCCCAATGCCGCCGGAGCATGAATAAGTCATCAGGATGCCGCCGGGGTTGAGCAGGCGGAAGCCCAGCAGGTTGATGTCCTTGTAGGCGCGGGCGGCCCGGTCGGCGTGGGCGGCGGACGGGGCGAACTTGGGCGGATCGAGGACGATCAGGTCGAACTTGCGGCCTTCGGCCTTGAAGCCGCGCAGGGCCTGAAAGACGTCGTCTTCGCGCCATTCGGCGCGGCTGGCGTCGAGCTGGGGGTTGAGGGCCAGGTTGCGGGCGGCGGTGGCCAGCGCCGGGCCGGACGAGTCGATGGAGATCACGCTCTTCGCGCCGCCAGCCAGCGCCTGCAGCGAGAAGCCGCCGGTGTAGCAGAAGCAGTTGAGCACGTCGCGGCCCGCCGACAGCTGACCGGTGAGCAGACGGTTTTCCCGTTGATCGAGGTAGAAGCCGGTCTTGTGGCCACTGACCACATCCACTTCCATGCGCACGCCGTTCTCGACGATGCTCAGCGTGGCCGGCAGTTCGCCATGGACCAGGCCGGTGACCGGGCCAAGGCCCTCGAGCTTGCGCACGTCCGAATCGGAGCGTTCATAGACGGTGCTGCAGCCGGTGGCCTGGACCAGACCGGCGACGATCGCATCGCGCCACTTGTCGGCGCCTGCACTGGTCAATTGGACGACGACGACAGGGCCGAAGCGGTCGGCGATGACTCCGGGCAGTCCGTCGGACTCGCCGTGGATCAGGCGTACCCCGTCCTGTCCGGCCAGCCACGGATGGGCAGCCCGCCGCGCCACCGATGCGGCCACGGCGCGCTTGATGAAGGCATGGTCCACCGATTGATCGCAGTCGAAGGTCCACACCCGAGCACGGATCTGCGATTCCGGCGACCATGCGGCCCGTGCCAGCGCCCGCCCGTCTGCATCCTTCACCAGCACCGTATCCCCAGGCCGCGCCCGCCCCTCCAGCCGATCCACGGAGCCGGCAAAAATCCAGGGGTGACGGCGCAGGACGGAACGTTCCTTGCCGGGTTTGAGAATGAGATCGGTCATGACAGTGGCGCTATGAAAATGAGGAGCAGACAGAAGGGGACAAACAAGGAAAACAACAGAGCAACAACACCCTCGGTTAGGTGCAGAAGGCGTAGCGAGCGGTGCGAGGTCGCAACCAAAAGCGCGGCCGTACTAGAGGACGGCGAGCATCACAGTTGCGAGATCGGGTGGCGCAGTAGCCTTATGCCCCCTAGCCGAGTTGGCGGACGAGGGCGGCGCTGACCATCTCGCCGATGCGCGTGACGTACAAAGTACCCATTTCAGGATAGAACCTCTCCGGGTCTTCGCTGCCCATTGCGAGCATGCCGAAGGTCTGTTCGTCGCGGCGCAGGGGCACCAGTGCCACCGAGCGGATCAGCCGGCTCGCCGGGCCGAACCAGGCGGTGGCCTCGCGTAGCGCCGGGGTGCCGCAGTAGGGCTGCATCAGGTCGCCACTGAAGAAACGGACCTCCTCGCCGACAGGCAGGAATTCCGGTCCATTGCGGGTCAGCACGCTGTTCCAGACGCGGAAGGCCACGTGGGGCACGGCGAAGTCCTCCTGCAGGTGCAGGTAGATGACGTGGCGGATCGCCTCGAAGTCCTCGGCTTCCAGCAGCGAGACGGTCAGGCGATGGACCTTGGCGCTGATGCCGTCGTTCTCCTCGCCGAAGGACAGCAGCTCGGCGAACTTGTCCTCCAGGTGGGCGATGCGGTCGCGCAGGGCGATCAACTGGCGCTCGGTGAGGGAGATTGCGTGGCCGGTGTGCGGGTGGCTCACCTTCAGGTCGGTCAGAAGGGTCGAGTGTTCGTCGAAGAAGTCGGGATTCTCCTGCAGGAACTGGACGACGTCGGAAGGGTTCATGGCGTTCGGGCCGGTGCGGCGCAGGTGAGGGTTCAGGGGAGCGTCAGCTCACCCGAAAAGACGGTGACCGCCGGGCCGGTCATCATGACCGGGGTGCCGATACCGTTCCACGCGATGGTGAGTTCGCCGCCACGGGTCTCGACGGTGACCGGGGAGACCACCAGCTCGCGCAGGATGCCCGCCACCACCGCCGCGCAGGCTCCCGTGCCACAGGCCAGGGTTTCGCCGGCGCCGCGTTCGTAGACCCGCAGGCGTACCCGATGTTCATCGACGACCTGCAAAAAGCCGGCATTGACCCGCGCCGGGAAGCGCGGATGGTTTTCGATCAACGGGCCCTGGACGGCCACCGGGGCGCTGTCCACGTCGGCCACCACCTGCACGGCGTGGGGGTTGCCCATGCTGACCGCGGTGATCGCGACGGCCGTGCCGGCCACGTCGAGGGGCTGAACATAGGCGTCGGAGTCGCTGACGAAAGGCACGTCGGCCGGCTTGAGGACCGGTACGCCCATGTCGACGGTGACGTTGCCGTCCGCTTCGAGGCGAGGGGCGATGATGCCCTTCTTGGTCTCGACGCGGATTTCCTGTTTGTCGGTGAGGCCCTGGTCGAAGACGAAGCGTGCGAAGCAGCGGGCGCCGTTGCCGCACTGTTCCACCTCGCCGCCATCGGCGTTGAAGATGCGGTAGCGGAAGTCCACGCCAGGGGTTTGAGCCGGCTCGACGACCAGCAACTGGTCGCAGCCGACGCCGAAGTGGCGGTCGGCCAGGTGGCGGACTTGCTCCTCGGTGAGCTGGATGTCCTGGCGCACGGCGTCGATCATCACGAAGTCGTTGCCGAGGCCCTGCATCTTGGTAAAGGCGAGTTTCTTGCTCATGGGATAAAATCCAGATAGTCGCGCCAGACGCAGCGGTCCATCACGACGGTGATGCCTGCCGAGCGGGCCCGCTCGGCTGCTTGTTCGTTGATCACGCCGTCCTGCAGCCACAGGCGCTTGATGCCCAGCGCGATGCATTCGTCCACGATCGGATCGATCTGGTCGGCGGAGCGGAACACGTCCACCAGGTCTACCGGGTGCGGGATGTCGGAGAGATTCGGATAGGCCTTTTCACCGAGAACTTCGGCAACGGCCGGCCGAACCGGTACGATTCGGTACCCGAAGCCCTGCATGCCCCTGGCGACCCGATAGCTCGGGCGGTCGGGGCGCGGCGACAGGCCGACCACGGCGATCGTCTTGACCTCCTGCAGCAGGCTGCGGATCTGGTCGGGCGGGGGATTGGTAAACATGGCGGGATTCTACCGGATTGGTGGATTGCAGAAAGCGTGCGGGCGTCCGCAGGGAGTGGGGCCGTGAGGCCCGGTTTGGAGAAAGCAATGGAGCGCAATGCACGGCCTGGTGTCGTGAGACGGGGGTTTTCGTTCTTGTGGCAGGCGATCGATCGCCTGCGGCAGGCGAGTCTCAACGTGTTGTTCATCGCCGTGGTGGTGTTCGTGGTCGGCGGCTGGTGGGCGGCCCGGCCGGCACCCTTGCCGAGCGATGCGGCGCTGCTGGTGGCGCCGGTCGGACAGCTGGTGGAGCAGCGCAGCGCGCGCAGCCCGATGGGGGTGCTGCAGGGCGTCGAGGGCATTCATCAGGTACTGCTGCGCGACGTGGTGGATGGCATCCGTGCCGCCGCCACCGATTCGCGCATCAAGGCGCTCGTCATCGAGACTGACGGCTTGTCCGGAGCGGGCCTGGCCAAGCTGCAGGAAATCGCCGCGGCGATCGGTGAGTTCCGTCAGGCCGGCAAGAAGGTCTATGCCTACGGCAAGCGTTTCGACCAGGGCCAGTACCACCTGGCTTCACGTGCCGACGAGGTTTTTGTCAATCCCGACGGCTATGTGCTGCTGTCCGGTTTCGGGCGCTTTCCCACCTATTTCAAGGGCTTGTTCGATCAGGTCGGTGTGAAGATGCAGGTCTTCCGCGTCGGCACATACAAGTCCTTCGTCGAGCCCTATACCCGCAGCGACATGTCGCCGGAGGATCGGGAGGCCACCAAGGCCTACCTGGATGCCGCCTGGCAGGCTTACCAGGCGGACATCGCGGCAGCCCGTCCGAAGGCCGGGGCCAATCTGGCCGCCTATGTCGGCGAGGCGCCGGCACGCCTGGCCGAAGCGGGCGGCGACGCGGCCAAGATGGCACACAGCGCCGGCCTGGTGGATGGCCTGAAGACTGCCGACCAGTGGCGTGACTTCCTGAAGCAGAAGGTCGGTGCGACGGACGACGGCAAGGGCTATCGTCACGTTGATCTGGCCACCTACGTGGCCCGCGTGCGTGACGAGCAGGCCCATCCGGCCGACAAGGTCGGCGTGGTCGTAGCCCAGGGCGCGATCGTCGACGGCGAGCAGCCGCCCGGCGTGGTCGGCGGCGACACCGTGGCCGGCCTGATCCGCCAGGCCCGCGAGGACAAGGCCGTCAAGGCGGTGGTGTTGCGCGTGGACAGCCCCGGAGGCAGCGCGACGGCGTCGGAAGTGATCCGCCGCGAACTGGAGCTGACCCGCGAGGCTGGCAAGCCGGTGATCGTCTCGATGGGCTCGGTGGCGGCGTCCGGTGGCTACTGGATCAGCATGGCAGCCGACGAGGTGTGGGCCAGCCCGACCACCATCACTGGCTCGATCGGCATCTTTGCGATGATGCCGGATATCTCCGGCCCGATGGCCAGGCTGGGCCTGGCGGTGGATGGTGTCGGCACCACCGCGCTGGCGGGTGGCCTCGACCCACGCCGGCCCCTTGATCCGCAGGTCGCCAACCTGTTGCAGCAGAACATTGAGTTTGGCTACCGGCGTTTCATCGAACTGGTTGGTAAGAACCGCAAGATGTCGGTGGAGGCCGTAGACCAGGTCGCGCAAGGGCGGGTGTGGATGGGCAGCCAAGCCCGCGAGAAAGGCCTGGTGGACAAGCTCGGCTACTTCGACTCGGCCCTCAAGGCCGCCGCTGCCCGGGCCGGTCTGAAGGACTACGACGTGAGCTATGTGGAGAAGCCCCTGTCACCCCGCGACCAGCTGCTGCTGCGTCTGCTCGACAGCGGCGAGGAAGAAACCCGCGGCGCGGCGCGTTCGGTGTCGGTGGTGGAGCAGGCGCTGGCGAAGATCCGCAGCGAGCTGGCTGGTCTGGCCCTGTGGAACGACCCCGGCAACGTCTATCTGCATTGCCTGTGTGAGGCGCCGTAAGGGCGGCAGGAGTCGGAGAAAAAATGGGCAGCCTGCGGGCTGCCCATTTTTATTGGCGGCTTCCTGGGTCAGCGGCTCACCAGCGTTTGATGACCCACTTCGGCACGCGCAGGCCGGTGTCCTGGGCGCTGCGACGGGTGAAGTCGCCCTGGCCGACGTCGTCGTAGAGGTAGTAGGCCGGGCCGTTGGGCGGCGTTACCTTGATCATGTAGAGCTGGCCGTTGACGCGGTATTCCTCGACGGTATCTTCGCCCTTCTTGACGATGGTGACCTGGGGTTCCTGCTCCTGGTCCAACTCCATGCCGGGCGGCGGCGGCGGGGGCTCGGGCAGGGGTTCGAGTTTCGGGGGCTGCTGGGCCCAGGCGGATGCGGTGACGGCGATCAGCAGGGTGGCGAAATGGCTAACGCGGGGCATGAAGGTCTCCTGACTATGCCGTGATTGTAAGCTGCGGGGCTGCCCATTAGAGATTGAGCATCAGCTCGTGCTCTTCCGGCAGCGGCAGGAAGCCGCGGCTCTGGTAATGGTTGAAGATCGCGTCCACCACCTTCTCGGGTTCGTCGATGACCTGGACCAGGTTGAGGTCGTCGGGGTTGATCATGCCTTCGTCCACCAGCCGTTCCTTGAACCAGTCGATCAGCCCGCGCCAGAAGGGCTCGTGGACCAGGATCACCGGGATCTTGCGGCTCTTGCCGGTCTGGATCAGGGTCATCGCCTCCAGCAACTCGTCCAGTGTGCCGAAGCCGCCGGGCATCACCACGTAGGCCACCGCGAACTTCACGAACATGAACTTGCGCGCGAAGAAGTGCTGGAAGGTCTGGGAGATGTCCTGGTACGGGTTGGCCTGCTGCTCCATTGGCAGCTGGATGTTCAGCCCGACGCTCGGCGACTTGCCGAAATAGGCGCCCTTGTTGGCGGCCTCCATGATGCCGGGGCCGCCGCCGGAGATCACCGAGAAGCCGGCGTCGGACAGCAGGCGCGCGATGCGTTCGGTCTTTTCGTAGTACGGATGATCGGGCTTGGTGCGGGCGCTGCCGAAGATCGAGACGGCCGGGCGGATCGGTTTCAGGCGTTCGGTCGCTTCGACGAACTCTGCCATAATTCCGAAAATCCGCCACGACTCCCTGGCCGTGAAGTTCTGCGCCGCCGTATTCGGCATCATCCGGGGGAGTTTGTCTTTTGCAGTCATTTTTCTTGTAAGGAGTGAGGGGTGAGGGGTGAGGTTCCGCCTGCTCTGCCTCGCGAAGCCATGCCGACCCTGTTGCTCGTTGACGGTTCCAGTTACCTGTACCGTGCCTTTCATGCCTTGCCCGACCTGCGCAATTCGGCGGGAGAGCCCACCGGTGCGGTGCGCGGGGTCCTTTCCATGCTACGTCGGCTCGAATCCGACTACAAGGCGGAATACCGCGCTTGCGTATTCGATGCCAAGGGCAAGACCTTCCGCGACGACTGGTTCCCCGACTACAAGGCCCAGCGTCCGCCGATGCCGGACGACCTGCGCGCCCAGATCGAGCCGCTGCACGAGGCCGTGAAGGCAGAAGGCTGGCCGCTGCTGGTGGAAGAGGGCGTCGAGGCCGACGACGTGATCGGTACCTTGACCCGCCGCGCCGTCGAGGCCGGCTGGGAGGTCGTCATCTCCACCGGCGACAAGGATCTGACCCAGCTCGTCCAGCCCGGCGTGCGCTGGGTGAACACGATGAGCGAGGAAGTCCTCGACGAAGCCGGCGTGACCGCCAAGTTCGGTGTGCCGCCGAATCTGATCGTCGATTACCTGACCCTGATCGGCGACACCGTGGACAACGTGCCCGGCGTCGAGAAGTGTGGTCCCAAGACCGCGGTGAAGTGGCTCACCGAGTACGGCAACCTGGACAACCTGGTCGCCAATGCCGACAAGGTCGGCGGCAAGGTCGGCGAGAACCTGCGCAAGCACCTGGACTTCCTGCCCCTCGGCCGCAAGCTGGTCACCGTCGTCACCGACCTGCCGTTGCCGGTCGGCCCTGCCGACCTGCCGGCGCGGGAGGACGACAAGGAGGCGCTGGCGGCAATCTACCGGCGCATGGAATTCAAGGGCTGGCTGAAGGAACTGGAGCAGGGCGTGCACCGCGCTGCGCCTGCCACCGTCGAGGCTCCGCAGGTCGTCGCGCCCCAGGGCGAGCCGGGTGCCCACCGTACCGGCTACGAGACGCTGCTCGACTGGGCCGCCTTCGACGCGTGGCTGGCGAAGATTTCCGCTGCCGAACTCACCGCCTTCGACACCGAGACCACCGGCCTCGACCCGCTGGTCGCCACCCTGGTCGGCATGTCCTTCGCCACCGTCGAGGGCGAGGCGGCCTACCTCCCGCTGGCCCACACTTACGCCGATGCGCCGGCCCAGCTGCCGCTGGCCGAGGTGCTTGCCAAGCTGAAGCCCTGGCTGGAGTCCGACGCCCACCGCAAGCTCGGCCAGAACCTCAAGTACGACGCCCACATCCTGGCCAATCACGGTATCGCGCTGGCTGGCATCGCGGAGGACACGCTGCTCGAGTCCTACGTGCTGGAGAGCGACAAGTCCCATGACATGGACTCCCTGGCCAGCCGCCACCTGGGCCTCAAGACGCTGACCTACGCCGAAGTGTGCGGCAAGGGCGCCAAGCAGATCGGCTTCGGCGAGGTCGAGTTGGCCCGCGCCACCGAATATGCCGCCGAGGACGCCGACATCACGCTGCGCCTGCACAACGCGCTGACCGCCCAGCTGGCCGCCGAACCGGGCCTCGCCGCGCTTTACCGGGACGTGGAGCTGCCCACCGCGCGGGTGCTCTTCGAGATGGAGCGCAATGGCGTGCTGATCGACGATTTCCTGCTCGCCCAGCATTCCGAGGAGCTCGGCCGTCGCCTGCACGAACTGGAGCAACAGGCTCATGAACTGGCCGGCCAGCCCTTCAACCTGGGCTCGCCCAAGCAGCTCGGCGAGATCCTGTTCACCAAGCTGGGCCTGCCGGTGGTCAAGAAGACCGCCACCGGCCAGCCGTCCACCGACGAAGACGTGCTGACCCAGCTCGCCGACGACTATCCGCTGCCCAAGCTGCTGCTGGAGCACCGCAGCCTGGCCAAGCTGAAGAACACCTACACCGATAAGCTGCCGCTGATGGTCAACCCGAAGACCGGCCGCGTGCACACCAGCTTCAGCCAGGCGGTGGCGGTCACCGGGCGGCTCGCCAGCTCCGAACCCAACCTGCAGAACATTCCGATCCGCACGCCTGAAGGGCGCCGCATCCGGGCTGCCTTCATCGCCCCGGCCGGCCACAAGATCGTGTCGGCGGACTACTCGCAGATCGAACTGCGCATCATGGCCCACCTGTCTGGCGACAAGGGCCTGCTCGACGCCTTCGCCCACGGCGAGGACGTGCACCGCGCCACCGCCGCCGAGATCTTTGGCGTCACGCCGCTGGAGGTCACCAGCGAGCAGCGCCGCTACGCCAAGGTGATCAACTTCGGCCTGATCTACGGCATGAGCGCCCACGGCCTGGCCAAGAACCTGGGCATCGAGCGGGTCGCCGCGGCCAACTACATCGACCGCTACTTCGCGCGCTACCCCGGCGTTGCCGCCTACATGGAACGCACCCGCCTGGAAGCCAAGACCAACGGTTACGTCGAGACGGTGTTCGGCCGCCGCCTGCATCTGCCGGACATCCGTGCCCAGCAGGTCGGGCGCCGCCAGGCCGCCGAGCGGGCGGCGATCAACGCGCCGATGCAGGGCACCGCCGCCGACCTGATCAAGAAGGCGATGATCGCCACCTCGGCCTGGTTGAAGGAGGCCGGCGTCAAGTCGCGCCTGATCCTGCAGGTGCACGACGAACTGGTGCTCGAAGTGCCGGACGACGAGGTCGCGTTGATCCGCGAGCAGCTGCCAAGGCTGATGGCCGGCGTGGCGCAACTTTCGGTGCCGCTGGTGGCCGAAGTGGGCGTCGGCGCCAACTGGGACGAAGCGCATTGAAGTGCCCCGAGGTTGCCGAACGATGCAATCCAGCATGCCAGTGTCCGGGAAACCACGCGAAATGAATGCGAAGCTCCCTGTGGGGGCGAATTCATTCGCCCGCCGCTCCATCCGTGCGCTCCGGCGCCTGTCCGCCCCCTTGCTGGCCGTCGCCCTGACGACCGTTGCCCACGCCCAGGCCGCACCCGACCCGGCTGGCTTCGCCCCCTGCGTGGCCGGCCTGAAGGCCGCCGCGGTGGCCCGCGGCGTGTCGCCGGAAGGCTATGAGCGCCTCACCGCCAGCCTCGTGCCGGACATGAAGGTGCTGGATCTGCTCGACTACCAGCCGGAGTTCCGCACCCCGATCTGGGATTACCTCGCCGGTCTGGTGGACGACGAGCGCATCGCCGACGGCCAGGCCATGCTCGCCCAGTGGGGCGACACGCTGGCGGCGGTGGCGGCCCGCTTCCACGTCGATCCCGCCACTGTCGTTGCCGTGTGGGGCGTGGAGAGCAACTTCGGTCGCAACTTCGGCTCCCGGCCGCTGCTCACCTCGCTATCCACACTGTCCTGCTACGGGCGGCGCCAAGCCTATTTCCGCGGCGAGTTCTACGATGCGCTGAAGATCGTCGATAGCGGCGACGTCAGCGTTGATCAGCTCACGGGCTCATGGGCCGGCGCCTTCGGCCACACCCAGTTCATGCCGTCCACCTTCCTGCGCCTGGCCGTGGACTTCGATGGCGACGGCCGCCGCGATCTGGTTGGCAGCGTTTCCGACGCGCTGGCGTCCACCGCCAACTTCCTGAAGAAGGCAGGCTGGCGTGAAGACGAGGTGTGGGGCTACGAAGTGCGGCTGCCGGCCGGTTTCGATGCCAGTGGCGCCGGGCGGCGCAACAAGCAGCCGCTGGCCGCATGGAGCGCCCGTGGCCTGACGCGCATCGACGGCTCACCGCTCGACGGCACCGGCAACGCCGGTCTGCTGCTGCCGGCCGGGCCGAAGGGGCCGGCCTTCCTGGTGTTCCGCAACTTCGACGCGATCTACGGCTACAACGCTGCCGAGAGCTACGCACTGGCCATTGCCCACCTGTCCGATCGCCTGCGCGGCGGCGGGCCTTTCGTCACTCCGTGGCCGACCGACGATGCCGGTTTGTCCCGCGCTGAGCGGCGCGAGCTGCAGACGCTGCTGGCCGCCCGAGGCCACGCCATCGGTACGGTGGACGGCATGCTCGGCGACGCCAGCCGGGCGGCGATCCGCATCGAGCAGCAGCGTCTTGGCCAGTCGGTCGATGGGCGTGGTGGGCAGAAGCTCCTGTCAGCCCTTCGACGGGAAGGCGGCACGGGGCAGCCGCTGCAGCAGGATGGCCTCGATGCGCCGGCGCAGGGCCGGTAGCTGGAAGGGCTTCAGCACATAGCCCTGGATGTCGAGGGCCAGCATTGCGCCAACCTGATCGCGGGCCCCCTCGGCGGTGAGGACGATGATGCGGGTTTCAGGGTCCTCGGCACGGATGTGCTTGATCAGCTCGTCGCCGCGCATGCCCGGCATGTTCCAGTCGGTGACGACCAGATCAGGTTGCTCCTGGCGGCAGAGCTCCAGCGCCCGTGCGCCATTGGGGGCTTCGAGGATCGAGTAGTTCAGCGGGGCAATGGCAGCCCGCACGAAGCCGCGGATCGTCGCGACGTCATCGACGATGAGGACCTTGTAAGTCATGCTGTGATGCAGGTAAGCGGAGTCGTCACATTAACGGAGCGTCGGCGGCCGAGCTTGAAAACATTGTGTCCTGTACGCCCGGACGGCCGGCGGCGGCGTGAGCCAGTACAATGCCAGGATGTCTACGAAACATCCCGCCCATCCCGACGCGTCGCCCCTCGGCAAGCCGGTGGCCTACGCCGAGCACTACGCGCCGGAGTTGCTGTTCCCGATCGCCCGCCAGGGCAAGCGTGACGAGATCGGCCTGGCCGACGGCGTGCTGCCCTTTGTCGGCGAGGACCTGTGGAACGCCTACGAACTGTCCTGGCTCGATCCCCGCGGCAAGCCGGTGGTGGCGCTGGCCAGCTTCCGGGTGCCGGCTGATTCGCCGAACATTGTCGAGTCCAAGTCCTTCAAGCTGTACCTGAACTCCTTCAACCAGACCCGCGTGGACAGCGTCGCCGACCTCGGCAAGACCCTCGCCCGCGATCTGTCGGATGCCGTCGGTGCGCAGGTGACGGTTCAGGTCGAGCCCCTCAGCACCCGCCCGGAGCGGACCATCGGCTACCCCGACGGCGTGCTGCTCGACACCCTCGACATCGACATCGACCGCTACACCCCCGATCCGTCCCTGCTGAAGGCCGACCACGGCGCGCCGGAAGTCGGCGAGACCCTGTATTCCCACCTCCTCAAGTCCAACTGCCTGGTCACCGGCCAGCCCGACTGGGCGATGGTGGTGGTGCGCTACTACGGCGCTCCGATCGACCGGGAGGCGCTGTTGCGCTACATCGTGTCCTTCCGCCAGCACAACGAGTTCCACGAGCAGTGCGTCGAGCGGATCTTCGTGGACATCCTGCGTGAGTGCCGGCCGTCCAAGCTGTCCGTGTGGGCGCGCTACACCCGCCGTGGCGGGCTGGATATCAACCCCTACCGCCGCACGCCGGGACTGCCCGCGCCGGCGCCCGTCGCCGAGGTTCGCCAATGAGCCATGTCGCCAACGCCATCGACCTGCTGCGCCAGGACGTTGCCCTCGACACGCTGAACACCCTGCGCCTGCCGGCCCGCGCGGCCTGGTTTGCCGCCGTGGATCATGTGGATGCGCTACGCGCGGTGCTCGACGATCCGCGTATCGCCGGCTTGCCGAAGCTGGTTATTGGTGGTGGCTCCAACCTGGTGCTGACCGGTGATTTTCCCGGCCTGGTGCTGCACGTGGCTTTCCACGGGCGCAGCCGGGTGCAGGAGGACGCCGACGCCTTCTACATCCGCGCCGGCGGCGGCGAAAACTGGCACGACTTCGTCCGGTGGACGCTGGAAATGGGCTGGCCGGGCCTCGAGAACCTGTCCCTGATCCCCGGCACCGTCGGTGCCGCGCCGGTGCAGAACATCGGCGCCTACGGCCTCGAGATGGCCGAACACTTCTACAGCCTGCGTGCCTACGATCTGGAAACCGGCAAGACGGTGGGCTTCGACAAGCGCGACTGCGCCTTCGGCTACCGGGACAGCTTCTTCAAGCAGGCCGGCAAGGGCCGCTACCTGATTGCCGCGGTCACCTTCCGCCTGCCCAAGGCCTGGAAGGCCGTCACCGGCTATGCCGACGTGGCCAAGGAACTCGACGCCCAGGGCATCACCACGCCGACACCGCTGCAGGTGTCGGACGCGGTCGTCGCGATCCGCCGTCGCAAGCTGCCGGATCCGGCCGAGATCGGCAACGCCGGCAGCTTCTTCAAGAATCCGGTGGTCGATGCTGAGACCTACGTCCGCCTGGCCGCGCAGCATCCCGGCCTGCCCCATTACCCCCAGGCCGACGGCCGGGTGAAGCTGGCTGCCGGCTGGCTCATCGATCAGGCCGGCTGGAAAGGCCGCCGCCTCGGCCCGGTGGGCTGCTACGACAAGCAAGCTCTGGTGCTGGTAAACCACGGTGGAGCCACCGGCACCGATGTGATCGCTGCCTGCAATGCAGTGCGCGCCGATGTGTTCGCCCGTTTCGGGGTCGAACTGGAACCGGAGCCCGTTTTTGCGGGTGTCGGGTCGTAATCGAGGGCGGATGAATTATCCCTCATGGGTTCCTGCCCTAAAGCTTTTCGGTGCCATGCCGAAGAGTCGCCATCAATCAACCGGTCTCCGGAGAATGTCATGACTGCACCAGAAGAACGCCGCGGCACCAGCGCCCATGCCCCCGACCTGGACTGGAGCCAGGTGCGAGAGACGGTGCTGCTGCTTGAGCTGGCCGTCGGGCAGATCGAAGCGGCGATGAAGGAAGGCAACAGCTCGGTGGAGGTGTTGACCGACTCCTTCACGTCGATGGCCGGCTATATGCGCATGATGGGCTCCGCCCTTGAACAGCTGCCGGACACCCCGGCCACTGCCCAGCTGAAGGAGTCCCTGATCGGCCATGCCGGCGAGGTGGCCGGGCGCGTGCAGAAGTCCATCATGGCCTTCCAGTTCTACGACAAGCTCAGCCAGCGCCTGGCCCATGTGTCCCATAGCCTGGAGGCCCTGTCCGGCCTCGTCACCGACCAGCGCAAGCTCTACAACCCCTTTGAGTGGGTCGCGCTGCAGGAGAAGATCCGCGCCAAGTACTCCACCCGCGAAGAGGTGGACATGTTCAACGCGGTGATGCAGGGCGTGCCGGTGAAAGAGGCCCTGAGCCACTACAAGGCCGAGATGAAGGACAAGGGCGACGACGTCGAGCTGTTCTGAACGCTAACATCCCGTGGGGGCGAATTCATTCGCCCTCGGACTCCTTTTAACCGGCAGCAGGCGAATGAATTCGCCCCCACGTGAGAATCCCCCCGTGCCGTCCGTGATCCATTTTGCCGACCCGGCGCCTGCCGCAGTCGAAGACCGTCCCGCCGCCGGGCGGGCGATTGGTGTGCCGCCACGCCGCCTGACCGCCGAGCGTTATGCCGCCGAGGACGGCGCGCTGTCGATCGGCGACTGGAGCTGCGAGCCGGGTGCCTGGCGGATCGCCTTCCACCCGGGGCGCCACGAGTTCTTCCAGGTGATCAGCGGCCGCCTGCGCATCGTCGATACCAAAGGTGTGGCGCGGGAGTTCGGCCCCGGCGACGCCGGCATCATTCCGGCTGGCTTTACCGGCACCTTCGAGGTGCTGGAGCGGGTCAGCAAGCGCTACGTGATGCTCGACCGCGCCTGAGGGCGGGCTGGCGCGCGGTAAAATGCGCCGATGACACACGATGCTGACGATTTGCCCGAGGTGGTCAGGGAAGACCGCCTGTGGTGCGACAACGGATGGACCGCCAAGGTCATCAAGAACGAGGACGACGACGGCTGGGCCGTGGCGATGATCAAGCACGGCGAGGCCGAGCCGGCGCTGGTCGGGCCGTGGACCATGGGGCGGGACAAGAAGAATCCCAAGCCCCTCGACGCCGCCGCCTTCAACACCCTGGTCAAGACCGCCTCCGAGGTGCTGCGCCGCCATGAGCAGCACCTGCACGCGTTGCTGCACAAGCGCATGACGGTGAGCACCGACGACGGGCCGGTGGAGGTGACCCTCGACATCGTGCCCGACGACTACGAACCCTATGCCACGCTGTCCGCCCTCGACGCCTTCGGCGAAGTGATTGCGGAAGTGCGCGTCGAGGCCGGCTTCAAGCTCAACCGGGCCAGCGCCGCGGCCTGGGTCGAGGGCGGTTTCCGCCGCCCGTAAGGACGAACGTCCCGCCGGGATACGATGACGTGGGGGCGAATGAATTCGCCCCCACAGGGGCTGCGTCGACGGTAGGTAAGCCGCTGTCCCTTGAGCGATGTCCGGGCCGTTCAGGCCTGTACCTGCGGAATTGTGTCCAGCCAGTCGCCGAGCGCTGCAGCGGCCTGGGGCCACTGGGGGTCGAGCATCAGCATGTGACCGGCGCCGTCGATGATCACCTGGTGGGCTTTCCACTGCAGCGCGGTGAAGAACAGCATCGATGCCGGGAACACCACATCCTCCCGTCCACCCATCACCAACGCCGGGATGTCCGGCCGGTGCCCGGCCGGGGTGAATGGCAGGGCGACCATCTCGGCAATCGCCTGTTCCGATTCCGGCTGGATCATCGGCATGTACTGCAGCACGTCCTGGCGCGGCATGTCGGGTGAGAAATACACCTCGGCCATGATGCGCAGGGTGTGTTCCGTCGGCCGCCCGGCCACCACGTTCGGCAGTTCGCGGAAGAAGTCTGGCTGCAGCAAGGCCAGCCGGCCTGCCGAGCCGCCGGTGCCGGTGGGCGGGACCGGTGCCAGCAGTGCCACGCCGGCCGCCGGGCCGCGGGCCAGGTAGCGCTGCACCACCAGGGTCCCCATCGAATGGCCGATCAGCACGGGTGTGGCTGGCAGTGCGTCCACCGCCTGGGCCAGATCGTCGGCGAAGTCGGCCAGGCCGAAGTCGTCCAGCCGCTCGCGTCCCTCGCTGCCGCCGTGGCCGGAGAGGTCCAGCGCGTAGGCGTCGTAACCCCTTCGATTGAAATACGGGATGAAGTTGTGCTCCCAGCACAGGGCGTTGGTGTAGCCGCCGTGCACGAACAGCAGCGGCGGGCGGGTGGAGGCTTGTGTTGCTGGATGATGGTGGATCTTCAGGCGACGTGAGGACATGGGAACGGGGCAGTTGTATGGAATGAACGAAATGTAGTCGGGTGGGTAATAAATCATGTCCACCGTGGATTCCTGCATGGGGTGTGCCAGGCCCTGATCGGTATGCTGCGCGCCGTGACGAATGCCGCGTTTGCACTGCACAAGTACCATAGCGGCAATCAAGTTGCAGGCCGCCCTGCCGATAGGTGCTGCACGTCCGTTTATCGGACGCCGTGGGCCTGTAAACCCTCGAGTGAATCCCATTGTACGAATGGAGTGTGGCGAGATGACAGCGCAATGCGGCAGGGCCCGTGTGAGTGTCTGGCGTGCGTGGGTGTTGCTCGTCCTGATGGCGCTGGCAGGGCCGGTGCTGGCCGCAGAGGCGGCTCCCCTGCGTTTCGGCATCCTGCCCTTCAATAGCACCCTGGCTCTGATGAAGACCCACCAGCCCCTGCGCCAGTTCCTGCAGGCACGTCTGGGGCGGCCCGTGGAGATCTTCACCGCACCCGACTACCAGAGCTTCCTGCGTGAGCAGCTGGACGGCAACTACGACCTGATGATCACGCCGCCGCATTTCGGCCTGATGGCGATCGACAAGGGCTATGTGCCGCTCTACCACTACAAGGCTCGTATGGAGCCGATCATGGTGGTGCGCAAGGACGACGCGGCTGTCGATGCCAGGGGGCTGCGTGGCCGCCGCATCGCGATCGCCAACCGCATCGCCTTTGCGTCCATGGCTGGCCTGAAGTGGTTGGGCGAAAAGGGCATGCGCCCGGAGCGGGATTTCATGCTGCAGGAGCGTCCGACCCACGGTGCGGCGATCGCCGCGGTCGCGGTCGGCGATGCGGACGGCGCGATCACGACGACGACCCTGCTCGGCCAGGTGCCGGAGGACGTGCGCCAGCGCCTGCGTTACTTCTCGTCGGAGATCCGCCTGCCCCATGTGCTGTTCATGGCTCACAAACGCCTGGGGGCCGCGGAGCAGCAGCGCATCAAGGATGCGCTGCGCGCCTTTGAAAGTGCACCGGAAGGGCAGGCCTTCTTCAAGGAAACCTCCTACATTGGCTTCGAAGAGCTCGATGCGAGTGAGCTGGCAGCCTACAAGCCTTATCTGGCCACCCTGCGGCAACTGCTGGAGCAGAGCCGCCCGCAATGATCCGCGTGCCCTTCTTCCGCTCCCTGCGCAGCAAGCTGCTGCTGGCCAGCCTGCTGATCGAGGCGACCATGCTGGCGCTGCTGGTCGGCAACGGCATGCGCCTGATCGAGGCGCAGCTGGAGCACCAGCTCGAAGTGCGCATCCAGGCCATTGAGCTGGCCTACAAGACCGCGGTTGCTGTACCGCTGGCGGCGCGGGATTACGCCACCCTGCGAGATATCCTGGACGGCTGGCAGGTCTCCGCTGACGTCAGCTACCTGGCTGTCACGGACCCGCGCGGCCAGGTGCTGGCCGCCTCAGGCTGGGATGGCACCGGTGGCTTGCCGGAGGCATCGCACGGCTTCAATGGCAGCGGTGTTTATCACGTGGTCTTCGATGTGCAGTTGCAGGGGCAGGTCTATGGTGCGGTGCATTACGGCCTGTCCACGTCCTATATCGAGGCGGCCAAGGCGGCGCTGTTCCGCCAGGGCAGCCTGATCGCGCTGGTCGAGCTGAGCCTGAGTTTTCTCCTGCTGATCGCCACGGGCTATTGGCTGACGCGCCATCTGGTCAATCTGGCCGAAGCCAGCGCGCGGGTCGCGGATGGGGATTTCAGCGTCCGGCTCGATTACCGGACCCGCGATGAGGTTGGTCTGCTCGCCCATAGCTTCAACGCGATGACCGACGCGGTGCGCCAGCGCATCGCCGAGCTGAGCGACAGCGAACAGCGCTTCCGTGCCATTGCCGACCACACCTATGCGTGGGAGAACTGGTTCGGGCCGGATGGCCGGTTGCGCTGGGTGAATCCGGCGGTGGAGCGCCTGACTGGCTACACGCCGCAGGAATGCTTGGCCCTGGAAGACTTCCCGCTGCCGCTGGTGCTGCCTGACGACCGTGAGCTGGTGCTTAACCAGCACCAGTGGGCGCTGGCCGGCCAGACCGGGCAGGACCTGGAGTTCCGCGTCCAGCGCAAGGACGGCCAGGTGATCTGGGTGGCCATGTCCTGGCAGCCGATCCACGCCGACAACGGCAGCAGCCTCGGTTACCGTTCCAGCCTGCGCGACATCACGGTGCAGCACTTCGTCACCGAGGAGCTGGCCTTCCATGCCTCCCACGATCCGCTGACCGGGCTGTACAACCGGCGCGCCTTCGAGAGCCAGCTGACCCGCTCGCTGGAGGACGCCGCGCGCAGCCGCGAGAAGGTGATTCTGGTCTATATCGACCTGGACCAGTTCAAGGCCGTCAACGATGCCTGCGGCCATTCGGCCGGCGACAGCCTGCTGCAGAGCCTGGCCCAGGCGATGCAGGCCCGCTTCTCCTTCGGTTATCTGGCTCGCCTGGGGGGGGACGAGTTCGGCCTGATCATGCGGGGCGTCAGCCTCGACGAAGCGGTGCGCCGCTCCCAGCTGATCATCGACGACATCCGCGCGATGCCTTTCACGTGGGAAGGTAAGGTTTTCCGCATCGGCGCGAGTATTGGCATCGTCGAATCCTCAGCGGGTCTCGCTACCATCACGGATCTGTTGATCGCCGCCGATACCGCCTGTTACGCAGCCAAGGAGCGTGGCCGCAACCGGGTGCAGGTCTTCGTGCCGACCGACGACTACTTCCGTGCCCGCCAGGCGGAGTTCATGTCCTTGCCGCAGATCTCGGCGGCGCTGGAGCAGGGCCGCTTCGCCCTGTATCACCAGCGTTACCGCGCCCTGCGGCCGGATCAGCGGGATCACCTGGAAATCCTCGTGCGAATGGTTGGCGAGGACGGCCGGATCATTGCGCCGGCCTATTTCATCCCGGCCGCCGAACGCTACAACCTGATGCCCTTCATCGACCGTTGGGTCATTGAGAATACCTGTCGTGCGATTGCCGGCTGGGTGGCGGCCGGCGCCAGCGCGCTGCCGCGGGTCGCCATCAACCTGTCGGGAGCGACGCTGGCCGACGAGGAGCTGCCGGGCTTCATCCGCAGCACTTTTTCCCGTTACGCCATTGATCCCGCCTGCATCAGCTTCGAGATCACCGAGAGCTGCGCCATTGCGCGCATCGAACGGGCCTTCGAGTTCATCGACTTCGCCCACAGCCTCGGCTGTGCGCTGGCCCTCGACGACTTCGGCAGCGGCCTGTCGTCCTTCGGCTACCTCAAGCAGTTCAAGGTCGACTACCTGAAGATCGACGGCATGTTCGTCAAGCACGCGGACAGCGATGCCGCCGACCGGGCTGTGGTCGAGTCGATGGTGCGCGTCGCCCAGGTGCACGGCCTGGCCACCATTGCCGAATTCGTCGGTAGCGAGGCGGTGCTCGGCGTCGTGCAGGAGCTGGGCGTGGGCTATGCACAGGGCTTTGCCGTGCATGTCCCGTCACCGCTGCCGGAGACGGTGCCGGTCTTTGAGGGTGGGGAGCCTCAGGCGGACGGCGTGTCCTGTTCGGCCGCCTCGGCATAGACCGTCCGCGCCTGCGCCGCCGTCAGCAGATAGGCCGTTGCCGCCAGGCTGACGGTCAGTGGCGGCAGCATACCCAGCAGGAAGTCCGGCGCCGCTGCAGCAGCCAGGGCGGCCACCCGGCCAGCGATGAACAGGTACACCGCATTCACCAGTGGCCCGGAAACCCACAGGGCGATCAGCGCGCGCCACACGATCGAGCGCCGCCGCCCGGTCAGCACCCCGACCCCGCCATACACGCTGAGCACCAGCGCCGCAGCAGTCAGGAAGATTGCGAAGGTGTAGTAGAGATCCCAGTAGGGGTTGGCGGCAACGGCCGGATGCTGGTTCACCAGCACTTGCAGATAACCCACGGCCGCCATCCGGTAGAGGGGATTGACGGCCACCAGCACCAGCGCGATCAGCGCCAGCCCGCCGTGGCGGCCGTAGGTGGTGCCGATGCGGCGATAGGCAACGAACAACAGCCCGGCAAGGCCGAGGGCGAGGGTGATACTGAGGAGCGGATTCACGAGCGATTCCTAGGGAGCCAATCAAGAAGATGGGCAGGTATAGCGCAGAAGGCTTGCATCCAGGCCAGTCGCGCCGCCAGCATTCAGCGCCGGCCGACCACGTAGCGCACGCCGTCCGGTCCGTAGGTTTCCGTGTGGGGCTGTGCCGGGGCCAGATGGAAGATCTCCCCGACCTTGAAGCTGCGTTCTTCTTCGCCATCGCACTGCAGGCGGATTTCCCCGGCCAGAATCAGGGCCCGCGCCTCGAAGGGGTGGGTATGCACGTCGAGGTGGCCATTGGGCGGGCGCTCGACGATGACTATCTCTCCGAAACCGTCGCGGCGCAGCGCCGCTTCAAATTCGTTCTGGTCCATGGTGTCTTGCCTCGTGAGGGTCAATGCGCGGTGTGCCGGGCGGCCCGCGGCTGGAAAGTGGCATCTTAGCGCGAGGGTGGGTTGGTGACCCGGTGCGGAGAAAGGACGATTAGAACATCCAGTGCAGTGCGGGGAGTGCTTAACGCCCTGTCAGACTACCGTGGGTAGCGGGATGTACTGGATGAACTAAGTGTCCATGCATCGGTACGTTTCACTCCACCGTCCGTTATTTCCAACGGACGAATTGGGTTCGTCATTGCGTCCGTGCCTGCATAACCAGCGTTTCAATCCACGTCCGTTATTACTAACGGACGAATCACGGCGATGGCCATGCCTTCGGGCTTGACGACCTTGTTTCAATCCACGTCCGTTATTGCTAACGGACGAATCGGCGTTTTAGTGGGGTTTTACATAGTCGGATAGATGTTTCAATCCACGTCCGTTATTGCTAACGGACGAATCTCTGCCCGTCACTTGCACGGATCGGGGGTCTAAAGGTTTCAATCCACGTCCGTTATTGCTAACGGACGAATCTGTTGGATCAGGAGAGCCCCACAGCACCCGAAAATGTTTCAATCCACGTCCGTTATTGCTAACGGACGAATCAGTGGCACCATTCCGGCCGGCCCGTCACAGCAAGGTTTCAATCCACGTCCGTTATTGCTAACGGACGAATCCTGCACATTCAGCATGCCAACAACGCAACGGTCTCGCTGTTTCAATCCACGTCCGTTATTGCTAACGGACGAATCGGCATACCACGTCGTTTTCAAGGGCGGATTCAGGAGGTTTCAATCCACGTCCGTTATTGCTAACGGACGAATCCCGGTGCCGGCAAGGCCCGCGTCGCCACCGCCGAAGTTTCAATCCACGTCCGTTATTGCTAACGGACGAATCATCGGCAATAGGCACTACCACCGACGTTGAAGACGTTTCAATCCACGTCCGTTATTGCTAACGGACGAATCGTGACCTGGTCGCCGGCGGTGCTGTTGCCAAACTTGTTTCAATCCACGTCCGTTATTGCTAACGGACGAATCTCGGCAGCGCCATAGACGGAGCCGCCGGGGGTGTCGTTTCAATCCACGTCCGTTATTGCTAACGGACGAATCGCATGCCCGCTTCGGCGGGCTTTTTTACGCCCGGAGTTTCAATCCACGTCCGTTATTGCTAACGGACGAATCCTCGGCGTGTGTCGGACGGTCGAGAAGCTCAAGGGGTTTCAATCCACGTCCGTTATTGCTAACGGACGAATCCAGCACCAGCGGCAAGCAGGACGCTGGCTACGTCCAGTTTCAATCCACGTCCGTTATTGCTAACGGACGAATCTGCAGGGCACCCGTGCCTACGGCGCCATCCGCGACGTTTCAATCCACGTCCGTTATTGCTAACGGACGAATCCATAGGCGATGGTGAGCGCCACCTTGTAAGTAGCGTTGGTTTCAATCCACGTCCGTTATTGCTAACGGACGAATCCGTCGGTCCTGCGGTTGTTCTAGGTCGCACTCAAGGCGTTTCAATCCACGTCCGTTATTGCTAACGGACGAATCTGCTCAGTGGGGGGCTGGGTGCTGTTCACCAGCGGGTTTCAATCCACGTCCGTTATTGCTAACGGACGAATCCCGTCGATCAAGGATTACAACGCATCGGATGCGCTGCGTTTCAATCCACGTCCGTTATTGCTAACGGACGAATCTACGCCGCCGTCCAGCTCGAGCAGATCAACTACAAGTTTCAATCCACGTCCGTTATTGCTAACGGACGAATCACCCGGCAAGCAAAACGCTGTCGGTGCATTTCAAGTTTCAATCCACGTCCGTTATTGCTAACGGACGAATCCAAGAGCCGCCGATTCTCTGATCCAACCCCGACAGTTTCAATCCACGTCCGTTATTGCTAACGGACGAATCGTCGTGTGGAACGACACCCCCGGCAGAACCATTTGGTTTCAATCCACGTCCGTTATTGCTAACGGACGAATCGCCAGCCCTCCAGCCCCCTCACTTATCTACATCGGTTTCAATCCACGTCCGTTATTGCTAACGGACGAATCCCGTGGCGGCGCTGCAGGAGAGCTACCAATACACGCTGTTTCAATCCACGTCCGTTATTGCTAACGGACGAATCCGGACGCGCATCCGATGACTATGGGAGATATGTCATCGTTTCAATCCACGTCCGTTATTGCTAACGGACGAATCTCAGCATCTCGCCGACCTGCATGCGGGCCGTGCGGTTTCAATCCACGTCCGTTATTGCTAACGGACGAATCCTGCCGTTGCTCTGGACTTCGACGCCCTGAAGGCCGTTTCAATCCACGTCCGTTATTGCTAACGGACGAATCGGTATTGGGCCGCCTGGCTTGAGCCGACGCACCCGTTTCAATCCACGTCCGTTATTGCTAACGGACGAATCGCCTTGGCCTCGGCTGCATGGTCCAGTTCCGACTGTTTCAATCCACGTCCGTTATTGCTAACGGACGAATCCTGAGCAAGTTAGTTGGTGCCTGCATGCTCAAATGTTTCAATCCACGTCCGTTATTGCTAACGGACGAATCGATGGCGGAGAGGTCTTCGCGCTGCAGGTTTTCGAGTTTCAATCCACGTCCGTTATTGCTAACGGACGAATCCCCTATTCCTCGTCTGGAATGTCAGCGTCAGGAGCGTTTCAATCCACGTCCGTTATTGCTAACGGACGAATCACATCGACAACACCGTGCCCGACCACGCCAACGCTGTTTCAATCCACGTCCGTTATTGCTAACGGACGAATCCTGGTACGCCAGATAAGACGCTGCCGCCACCCCTGTTTCAATCCACGTCCGTTATTGCTAACGGACGAATCTGGAAAACGCGCTTAACAAACGCGCAAGCGCAATGTTTCAATCCACGTCCGTTATTGCTAACGGACGAATCCAGCGGACGCCTTAGACAGCGCGACGCATGTACTTGTTTCAATCCACGTCCGTTATTGCTAACGGACGAATCTAGGCATTGCGATGCGGGTCAATAAATGGATTCTGGTTTCAATCCACGTCCGTTATTGCTAACGGACGAATCAGTGATGGCACGACGGTCAAGCAGGACGAGCAGTTTGTTTCAATCCACGTCCGTTATTGCTAACGGACGAATCCGAACGGTCCATCCGCTCATCACGATAACCACTCGTTTCAATCCACGTCCGTTATTGCTAACGGACGAATCCCAAGACACTCGTCGCGATCATGGCCCGGGATCTGGTTTCAATCCACGTCCGTTATTGCTAACGGACGAATCTCATCACATAGGAGGTTTTCACCATGGCTTTGCGTAGTTTCAATCCACGTCCGTTATTGCTAACGGACGAATCCCAGTGCGCCCGCCATTGCATCCCAACCACCAGGGTTTCAATCCACGTCCGTTATTGCTAACGGACGAATCACGGGCGGAGGGCGAGTGGCGATTCGGTACAGCGGGTTTCAATCCACGTCCGTTATTGCTAACGGACGAATCATCCGGCGCTCCACGGCGCTGCGAACGAAGAGGTGTTTCAATCCACGTCCGTTATTGCTAACGGACGAATCTGGGCGACGGGCGAGTGGCGATTCGGTACAGCGGGTTTCAATCCACGTCCGTTATTGCTAACGGACGAATCGAGGATCCCCATGGCGTCACGCTCCTTAACAAGGTTTCAATCCACGTCCGTTATTGCTAACGGACGAATCCGGCAAAGACGCCGACTTCGGCTTACAACAAGTGGTTTCAATCCACGTCCGTTATTGCTAACGGACGAATCGTGCTCGAGGCTGTCACGCAAGAGCTGGACGCTCGTTTCAATCCACGTCCGTTATTGCTAACGGACGAATCCCGGCAGAGGTGGCGACGGCTCAGTGGATCATGAAGTTTCAATCCACGTCCGTTATTGCTAACGGACGAATCAGCAGAAGTTCGAGCAGTGCCTGCAGGGCTGCATGTTTCAATCCACGTCCGTTATTGCTAACGGACGAATCCCTACCTCGACCAAGCGCTCCCGCTGCGTAAGGACGTTTCAATCCACGTCCGTTATTGCTAACGGACGAATCGCGGGAATTGGCTGCAGGTTGCCCATGCATATGCTGTTTCAATCCACGTCCGTTATTGCTAACGGACGAATCCCCGTCAATGTATCCGCTGAGCTCAAGGCTGCTGACGTTTCAATCCACGTCCGTTATTGCTAACGGACGAATCCCACCTATGGCCAGTCCAAGGGCGGCATTAGCGTCCCGTTTCAATCCACGTCCGTTATTGCTAACGGACGAATCCCTGTCTCTCGCCAGTGAAACGCCGCCTCCCGACTTTGTTTCAATCCACGTCCGTTATTGCTAACGGACGAATCGGTGCTGGCAGCCGACCAGAACACAGTAGGCGGCAAGTTTCAATCCACGTCCGTTATTGCTAACGGACGAATCCGATCTGCCTGACCCGTACTACGGCGCCCAGATCGTTTCAATCCACGTCCGTTATTGCTAACGGACGAATCCCTGAAAGACACCTTCGACGCCGCCTATTCGGGCGTTTCAATCCACGTCCGTTATTGCTAACGGACGAATCGCACCCGCCCGAGATGGTCGCAAGCGGGGAGTGCCTGTTTCAATCCACGTCCGTTATTGCTAACGGACGAATCGCTCAAGGAACGTGCGATCCACGGAGAACCCGAGGTTTCAATCCACGTCCGTTATTGCTAACGGACGAATCTAACTATAACAAGGTCATGGACCTTGAAGTGATTGGTTTCAATCCACGTCCGTTATTGCTAACGGACGAATCGGGTTTTTCATTTCTGGACCCGCAAATGATCGAAGTTTCAATCCACGTCCGTTATTGCTAACGGACGAATCAACAGCCCTCGGGATATGGGGAATTGCCGCAGCAACGTTTCAATCCACGTCCGTTATTGCTAACGGACGAATCCGAGGGTGAAAGGCCGGCAACGGCCTGGAGGGAGTTTCAATCCACGTCCGTTATTGCTAACGGACGAATCCCTTCGCGCGCAAAAGTCTGATCCGTCACGGGAAAAAGTCCGCTTTGCGCGAACCTGCGCGTGAAGAGTGGTAACGGATGTTTCATTGAGGGGGGGATTTTGTCTTACTGCTTCGAATCAACAGCTTGGTGTTCGCGCGAACCTATCGGGAAAATCCTGGGCACTAGGGGTTCGCGCCAGAGATGTTACAACACCAAAGGTCCGTTGAAGTCGGTGGCGCGGAAGGTGCCGTGTTCGCGTACTTCGGAGCCGCGGCTGTCGGGGAGGCGGTAGAGGCGGAGATTATCTTCGGACAACTCGATTTCGGCGAGGAGTTCCCGTTCGAGGGTTTCGAACTGCATCAGGTTGACCTGGCATTCGAAGACGGATTTCTGGACGCGCTGGCCGATGCCTTCGCAGACCTTGGCGACGCGGCGCAGGCGTCGGCGGCCGGCTTTGGTTTCGGTATTCACGTCGTAGCAGACGATGACGAGCATGGCGGTGCTTTCAGCGGATGACGAAGGGCAGGTATTCGGGCATTTCGCCGCGCAGGCTGCGTGCCAGCAGGCGGGCCTGGACCAGTGGGACGACGCCGAGTGGGATGGCTTGTTCGAGGAGCGGGTGGGTCAGCTCTTCCTGTTTGCGCTCCTGCCAGGCCACCACCACGGCTTTGCGGGCATCGCCTTCGAGTAGAACCGCGCCGCCTTCCCGTTCGGTGAAGTCGCCGGCGCCGATCTGGCTGCGGTTGATGAGGGTCAGCGCGACGCGGTCGGCGATGGCGCGGAATTCTTCCATCAGGTCGAGGGCCAGGGCGGCGCGCCCGGGGCGCAAGGCATGTAAGAAGCCCACCTGCGGGTCGAGACCGGCGGCCTCGACGGCCGAGCGGCAGTCGTTCATCAGCATGGAATACAGGAAGGACAGCAGCGCATTCATGCGGTCGCGGGGTGGGCGCCGGCTGCGGCCATCCATCTGGAAGGCAGCGCGGGCCTCGGGGCGGACGACCAGATTGAGTCCGGCAAAATACTGGCGGGCCGCTTCGCCCTCGACACCGCGCAGGGTGTCCAGGTCGGTGGCATTGGGGAGGGCGCGCAGGGCGGCGGCGAGATCGTCGGCTGCCCGGGTCAGGCTGGCGGCATCGCCTGGCTCTTTGGCTTCCCGGGCGCCGCGCTGCAGCACCTGGCGGGCATTCTTGATCTTGCCGGCCACGCAGTAGCGGGCGATGGCGAGGGCGAATCCCGCATCGCGGCAGCGTTCATGCTGAGCCTGGCGTAACAGCACGTTGCCGGAAACGGGGCCCTCCAGGCGTGCTTTGAAACGGCCGTTGCCGTCGAGCAGCACCAGCCCGATGCCGCTGTCGGCCAGCCGGTGCATCAAGGGTGTGGACAGTTTCACGTTGCCAAAGCACACCACGCTGCCCACGTGGTGCAGCGGCACGCGCAGGCGGGTGTCGTGCTCCACCTCGATGCGCAGGGTGTCGTTCTCCAGATGCAGGTAGCTCTCTGGCAGGGTCACGTAGAGGGTGTTGAGCAGTTGCATCGGTCAGATGTCCGGGTCGAAGAGGGCTTGGTGGAGGCGGTCCAGGTCGGCGCCATGGGACAGCGCTGCCGGTTGGCACAGGTCGCGCAGGGAGCAGGCGTGACAGCGTTCGTCATTGACGGGTGGCGGGGTTTGCCCGCTGGCTAGCATGGCGCGGATTTCTGCGGCAGCGGTCTCGACGGCGGTGCGTAGCGCCGGTGTGATCGGCACCACCCGGCGGCGCTTGGAGGTAGCGTAGAACAGCGCGCCTTCGGGTACTGCCCGGCCACTCATTTCTTCCAGGCACAGGGCCTGGCCGGCCAGTTGCAGGTCGTCGCAGGCGGCGATGGCCGCTTTTTTGTTGCGCGAGCCGTGCTTGTATTCCACCGGGTAAGGCGTGCCGTCTGGCTGGAACTCCACCACGTCGGCCTTGCCGATCAGGCCGAGGCGATCACTGAACGCCGGTAGCGCCCGCTCGGCCCGCAAGCCAGCGCGAACCTCCACGCCGGGCTGGTCGGCACGGGCATGGACGGCCTGCCCACGCAGCGTGAACACGTTGTCCTCGAAGGCTTGCTCCAAATGGATGAGCGCGCACTGGCGCGGGCAATAGGCCCAGTGCTGGAGGGCCGAAAGGGGGATAGGGTCGAGTGGTTCTGGCATGAGGTGGCTGCTAAGATTCAATACGTTATCGATGTCTAGGCGTCATCATCAGCCTGCCTTTGCAGGCCCTGGTTGCCGAAGCCCTGCAACTCCCGCCGGACGATCTGGATGCGCTTATCGTCAGCCTGCTTGCCCATCGTGATGCAGACCTCGGTGATACGCCTGAACAGTATTGAGCTGATCCGCGCACATCCTGGTATTGGTACTCCGTTCGCCCGGCAGTCCCGGCGACTTCCCCTCGAAACCTCTCACGATTGGGTGTATTGCGTCGAAGGAGACATCCTGCGAGTCCTAGCGATTGCCTATCAGCGCCGCCGCCCGGGGTATTGGGGAGGCGGCGTTGAGGACTTGCCTTACCCGACCCGACGAATCAGCGTGACGCCAGTCGGCAGGTCGGTGTCGTTCACCGTGACCTTGTAGTTTTCGAAGTCGCGCGGAATTTCCGTTGTCGGCTTGGCTGAAACTCGCTTGAACAACTCATGGGCGGGGGCGTTGCCGAGTTCCGAGTCGTGCTTGAAGACGTACAGTCCGCGGGTCGCCATTTCTCCTCGGGCGGCGGAGCGGTCGTGCTCGAACATGTTCTCGAGCGCCTGCCACAGCAATTCCAGGTCTTCCTCGCCGAAGCCGGTCTGCTTGGCCAGGAAGGACGATACGAAGCCGTGGGCTATGTAGAGGCCGTAGGGTACGGTGTGCTTGCGGCCCATGGTGCGGTTGTCGCCTTGCTGCTTCTCCGCCTCGGCTTCGGTGGCGACGGCCATGCGGGTGATGGAATGCTCCAGCGCCACAATGGGCGCCACCGAGCGGGCGAAGGTGAGCTGAACCGGGCCGCGGACTTGGCCGCAGTTGGTTCCCAGCGACATCACCGCGCCGAAAGTACGCACGTCGAAGAAGTTCTGGCACATCCATTTGCGGGCCTGATCGACGTCGTCGGCGCTGCCCTTGCGCTTTTCCTTGGCGGTTTTTTTCTTCTTGCCAGCTGGCTCGTCGGCTTCCAGCGCGAATTCCTCGCTCGCTTCCTCCGGTGCATCGAGTTTGAGCGCCGAGTACGCACGCTGGTGCTGGTTGTTGAGGATAGCTTTTTCTCTGACGTAGATTTCGAAGCGTTTTTCGCCTGGCTGCGGATCGCGGCTGTCTTGCTCCTTCACGAGCCCTACGAAGTTGCGGACCTTGCGCTTGAGGGACACGTCGGTGACTAGTCCGTGGCCGGATTCGGCGTCGAGGCGCGGCAGGTTGCCGGCGTCCGGGTCGCCGTTGGGGTTGCCGTCCTTCACATCGAAGAGCAGCACGAAGTCGTAGCGGTTGTTGAGAGCCATCAGTTGTTCTCCTTGGTGGATTCAGCTTTGTCGGATTTGGTGAAAAAGGCCTGGCGCTGGTGGTAGTAGCCGAGGGCGAAGCGGCCCTGGTCGGTGAGCGTCAGGTGGGCAGGAAAATCGGTGACCGCGGACAACACCTCGCCAAGCAGCTTTTCAAACGACACCGAGCGGCCCTGGGAAAGCTTCTTGAGGTGGGCGTTTTTGAGGCGCAGCAGCGTGGTGAAGACGGCGACGGGTGTGGACGATGCGGCGCCGTAGTAGCGGTCGCGGATCGTCGCGTTAAGGCCCGGCGAGGCTTCTTCTTGGATCTTCTCCAGTACGGCGAACAGCCGGCCCAGGCGGTAGGCCGCGCTGGTGTTGTCGAGGTCGAGCATGGGTTGGAACTCCTTTTCCTGCGGATTGCGGCGGATGGATCGGTTCAGGCAGGCCTTGATGGCAGCAGCGCGGTGGTAGCTCACCTCCCGCTCCGCACGACAGCGATTGACGGCGGCGTTGAGCCACAGGCTGGGGTAGGGGGCGTTGGGATCTGCAAGGATGGCGTCGACGATGGCTCCGCCCAGGTTGGGTGGAATGTTGTCGGCTTTACCCTGGGCCGCGCAGGCTGTGAGCAGGCGGAACAGGGACGGGTAGTCCGAGTCGTTCGGACCGTGTGTGAGTTGCAGATCCTTGAAGTGTTGCAGGATGCGTGGCGCCAATTCGGCCAGTGTCATCGTGTGGAAGAAGCGCACGCTGATGCGCGCCGCGTTGGGGGCGAGGCCCAGCACGAAGTAGCGGGCAGAGCCTTCGGCACCGTCGAAACGTCCGCTCTGCACCGAGTTGAAAAGCGTCGTCACCGCGTTCACGCCGGCATCCGGGTTGTCGTGCTGGCCGAAGATGTCGGCGAATACGGTGTCGTACTCGGAGACGGCTTCGCCTTGTTGCTCGGCCCAGCAGACCGTGGAGGCGTCGCCGACCTGGAAGCGGTTGCGCGAGCCTTTGCCGAGCAGGTGGTTCAGTGCGGTGGTGTAAGCGAAGGCGGCGGGCTTGCCGACGGGGGCGTTTTCGCCCTGGAGTTTTCGCTTGCCGTAGGACTCGAAGGCATCCAGGTTGAAGGACACGATGTTGGCTCCGGCGACCTGCGCGCCCCACACGCCCTTGATCGCCGCGTGCAGGCGTTCGGTTTCGGCGGGTTGGCCTGTGACAAGGCATCGGGCTCTGGGTGTATCGTCCGCCGGATCGTCGGCAGCCATCGCGGCGCTGGCCACGGCCGGGCGCTGGCAGACGAGTTGCGGCTCGCCGTGGAGCTGGAAGCTCATCAGGGCGTTGTTTTCCTTCGCTTCGGCGAAGCCTGGTTCCTGCGCCAGGCGCTCCGGGTCGATCTTGTTGAGATAGGCCTGTACGGCCCGCAGTCCTGCATCGGCCTGGGCCGATGCAGGAAGTGCATTGATGCGGGCACGAAAAGCCGCATGCTGTTCGATCACCCGCTCCGGTTTGCCGCGGGTGTCAATGCCTGTGAGGTACTCGACGTTGTCCCACAGCAGGTTGGCTGCAATGCCGCTTGCCCGTTTGATGCCCTGCGGAACGAGGTAGCGCCGGCCGACTTTCTTCTTGCCGTCCTGGCTGCGGGTGTCGCGCAGTTGCACCAGTTCGCCGTCGGCAGTGATTTCGAGGATGAAGGGGATTTCCTTCTCTTCCAGGCCATAAGCCGGCAGCCGTTCGGCTGGGTCGGTGGAGGCACATTTGCGCTGGTAGTAGTCGTACAGGGCCTGAAGGATCATGACTTCACCTCTCCGGTTTCGAAGTCCGGTACGAGGATCACGCCGTTCTTCATCTCCGCACGGAAGAAGCGTGGCTGGGGGGCACACGGGTCGGTGAAGTCCAGGTCGTGGAGCATCCAGCCGAGATCGCGGGTCTCGTCGATGGCTGGGCGCTCGGCGGCTGAGGCGGCGACTAGCCGGAAATCGGCGGCGAACTCGCGACAGCCGAGGTAAGGCTGGTTCACGCACTGGCCCTTGGCGGCGCGGCGGGTGAACATCTCGGTGTATTTGACGAGAGGATCGTTGGCCTTGGGCGAAAGGGCCAGCTCAGCGTGCAGGCGGTAGGCCGCGTCACGCAGGAAGAGGCCGGCGCGCTGCTGGCGTTCGTCTTCGATGTCGAGCCCGAGATAGCCGCTGCCGGCATTCATGGCCTGCTGCACGTTGCGGGTCGAGACGACGGCCCCGACCTCGTTGCGCCGCAGGTTGATCCAGCGGATCGGGTTCAACACTTCAATACGCGTGATCCGCCAGCGGATCTGCGGTTTCCACAGGATGGCTTCGAACACCGAACGCGCGGCCGACGGGGTGATGACGTCATACGATACGCGCTCGACCTTCATTTCCGGTCGTGTGAAGCAGGCGAATGGACCACTGACTTCGAGACAGAATGTGTTCATCGTTGGCTCGCTTTTGGGCTCCAGGTGAAATGTCGGGTGGGCAGCGGTTCAGCAGACGAGTCCGCTGGCGGAGAGGGGCTGGTCGTCGGCGCGTAGGCCGAGCTGGGGGTCGTAGAGCAGATCGTTCGCCTGTACGTACAGTCCCGGAATGACGAGGCTCAGGTCGCCCTGGGCCAGCAAGCTTTCGGCTTGCTGTTGCGGCAGGCTGACGGTGTAGCGTTGAAGGGCACGCATCAGCCAGCGTTCGGGACCGTCCTTTTTGAGGGCGCCGAGGAGTATGTCCACCTTTTCGTCCTTGCCGCCTGGGCCACGGTAGAGGACGACGACGGGAGTTTGCGTGTCGGGAATCAGGCGGAACTTGTCGGCGGCGCTGCGGAAGGCGACGGCGAGCGGGTCTTCGCGGGTCGGGGCGAGTTTGAGCAGGTCGACGATGCCGTGCTGGTCGAGATTGACCGTGGCGTAGAACTGGCGGAAGTAGGCTTCGAACAGTTTGCGGTCGAGGGGGTTTTCGACCTTTCCGTGGAGTACGCCGCGGCAGGCTTGAGCGCCTTGGCTGAGCGAGCCTGCGGGTATTTTTCCGGGTGGCACGAAGACAAAGACTTTGCCCTGCTCGGGCAGGGCACCCTCCCGGTTGCAGCGCCCGGCGGCCTGGGCGATGGAGTCGAGCCCGGCCAGGGCGCGATATACCACCGGGAAGTCGAGATCGACGCCGGCTTCGACGAGCTGGGTGCTGACGACCCGCAGCGGTGCCGTGTCGTCGCCCTGCCGGCGGGCGCTGAGGCGGGCCTTTATGTGGTCGATGACGTCCTTGCGGTGGGCGCCGCACATCAGCGCCGAGAGATGCAGTGTGCCCTTGGGCATGCGTCGGTGGAGTTCGCGGGCGCAGCCGCGGGTGTTGACGATGGCCAGCACGCTGTCGTGGTCGGTGAGTTCGTCGGCTAGGGCCGGCCATTCGGTGGGGGCGTTGAAGTCGGTCGGCAGGCGAACGTCGACGCGCTTGAGGGCTGCGTAGAGGGCGTCGGGGTCGTCCGTCAGCTCGGTGGCATCGTCGAGGCCGCGCAGGTTCATCGACGGGTCGAAGTAGTCTGTAGTGCTCAGGGCGGGCTGGGTGGCGGTGCATAGCACTACGGTGACGTCGTAGTGGCGGATCAGCAGGCGTAGCACGTCGAGGATGGGTTGCAGGAATTCGGGTGGCAGTTGCTGGGCTTCGTCGAGAATCAGCACGCTGCCGACGAGCCGGTGCAGCTTGCGGCAGCGGGACGTGCGGGCGGCGAAGAGAGATTCGAAGAGCTGGACGTTGGTGGTGACGACGAGCGGCGCATCCCAGTTTTCGCAGGCAAGGCGCGAGGCGCAGGTTTCGTCGGCGGGGTCGCTTTCGGCCTGGCTATGATGTTCGACGACGCATTCGCGGCCCAAGGGGGCGAAGACGTCGCGGAATACGTCGGCGGTTTGCTCGATGATGCTGGTGTAGGGAATGGCGTAGATGATGCGCCGTTTGTCATGGGCGAGCGCGTGATCCAGCGCAAAGCCCAGGCTGGCGAGGGTTTTGCCGCCGCCGGTGGGTACGGTGAGGGTGTACAGGCCCGGTGCGGTCTTGGCCTTGCTGCGACACTGGCGCAGGATGTCGGCGCGAATCCGGCGTACCGGCGTGTCGGCGGCGAAGCTGGCCATGTGGGTGTTGTAGGCGTTGTGCATCTCGGCGAGAGGCGGGAAGTCGCCGCGGGCATCGGCCTTGCCGGTATCCATGAAAGCTTCTGTGTCGAGGAAGTCGGCATCGACGAGGGTCGAGAACAGCATGCGCAGCCATAGGGCGAAGGCGCCGGGTGTCAGGAGGCCGCCAGGTACGGCGTCTTTCAGATCGAGGGCGGTGGTGTTTTTGAGAATGGCTGTCGGGGCGGCTGCGAGGGCGTCGGCGTATTCGCGGTGGGCATCGTCGGATGCGAGACGTCCTTTCAGTCCTCCGTGCCAGTCGGCCAGCCCGGCATGGTGGCCGGCGATCAGGTACGCCAGCACGGTGGCAGCCATTTCGCCACGGGGGCCGAGGCGGGATTTGAGGTGTTCAATGGCATGCAGGGCGCCGGCGGCCGAGTGGGTCTTGTCCTTCGACGGAACGCGGCCTTCGATGTGGGCATCGGTGCAGTCGCGGATGTAGCGCTGGAAGCCGGGGCGATATTTGCCGAGGTCGTGCCACAGGCCGGCAAGGCTGGCCCAGTCGGCGGCGCCGAAGGACATGGCGCTGGTCGCAGCCTTTTCGCTGACGCACCGCAGGTGTTCCGCAAGCGCATGCGCTCGGGGGCTGCCGTCGCTGCTTTCCGCTGTGTGGGCGAGGAAGATGTCGTCCGGGAATTTCATGTGTCTTGGCTCCTGCGGTTCATGCCGGCCATTCTCTTATTCCCCATGCTCAAAACCTGATCATCACGAATTGTTCGTCCCCGCCATTTCATGCTCCCGTCGGACGGCCTCGCGCAGATCCGGCGGTTCGAGCACTTCCACGTGGCGGCCGTGGCGCAGGATGTCCATCAGCAGTTCGGGTTCCTGGCTGTAAGGGACATGCAGTTCGTAGCCGCCGTCGTCGAGGAGGCGCCCTTGCTGGTCGGGGTGCCATTTCTCGGTGGCGACCCAGCGGCTGCGTTCGGCACTGAAGCGCAGCACCGCCCATTCCACGTCGGCGCCGGCGAAGATGCCGTAGCCGCTGCCGAGTACCCGGTCGAGGGTGGCGTCGTCGATGTCGCGCGCCGGCTGGTCGAGGATTTCCGCGCGCTGGATGGCGTCCACCGCGAAGCTGCGCAGTTCGCCGCGGAGGTGGCACCAGGCATCCAGGTACCAGTTGTCCCGGTAGTGGATGAGGCGTTGCGGTGAGGTTTCCCGGCGGGTGAGCTGGTCTTTGCCACGGGCGTGGTATTCGATGACCAGGCGCCGGCGGCGCAGGGTGGCGGAGGCCACGGCCTGGAAGTGTTCGAGGCGGAAGCTGCGGGCGCCGACGGTCTGGATGCGGATGCGCCGGGTCACTTCGGCGGCGGAATCGTCGGCGCTGCCGAGGATGTGGCCGAGGCGGGTTTGCAACGGGCGGATATGCGGGCCGAGCAGGCCTCCGGTGTCCAGGTTGGCCAGCAGGTATTGCATGGTGAGGAGGGCGTGGATTTCCTCGGCGGTGAACCACAGGCCGGGGAGTTCGAACTGGGGGCCGAGCTGGTGGCGGTCGTGGGTCAGGCGGTAACCGCCTTGTTCGCGGTCGAACTCGACGGGAGCGCCGAGCGCGTCGCGCAGGTCTCGTAAGTAACGGGTCAGTGTGGCGCGGGATATGCCCAGCTCGTATTGCAGGTCATTGGCCGGGATGGCCCGGCGATGGCTGAGCAGACGTAGCAATTGGTGTAGCCGGTCGGTTGGAATCACTTGAGTGCTCGCATTGGGCATATGTTGAACGCCTGTTCGATCATAGCCATGCACATGCTGGCGGCGTGTGATACGGGACGCTCGGTTGCTGTGCAGTGGTTGGCAAATCGGGCGGTGGCGTGCTCTTGATTCCGCATCCCCGCACCGCTGCGCTAGCATCCGTGCCTGACGGGTGCATTCGCCCCGCATGCAGTCGACAACACAACAGAGGAGAGTGGTAATGCTTGCAGGCAAGACGGCGTTGGTGACGGGTTCCACTTCGGGTATCGGGCTGGCAGTGGCGCGGGCCCTGGCGAAGGCCGGGGCGAAGGTGATGCTCAACGGTTCGCGGCCGGCTGCTGATGCGGAGGCGCTGCGCGCCGAACTGGCGGCGGAGGCCGGCGTCGAAGTGGGCTACACGGCGGCCAACCTGGCCGACCCGGCCTCTGCGCGGGCGCTGGTGGAGGCCACGGTCGAGGCCTTCGGCAGCGTGGACATCCTGGTCAACAACGCCGGCATCCAGCATGTGGCGGCGGTGGATGCTTTTCCGGACGAGACCTGGGACCAGCTCATCGCGATCAATGTGTCGGCGGTGTTCCACACGACCAAGGCGGCGCTGCCGTCGATGAAGGAGCAGGGCTGGGGGCGCATCGTCAATATCGCCTCCGCCCACGGCATCGTCGCCTCGCCGTTCAAGGCGCCCTACACGGCCAGCAAGCATGCGGTGGTCGGCTTTTCGAAGGCCGTCGCGCTGGAGGTGGCGGAGCAAGGCATCACCTGCAACGCGCTGTGCCCGGGCTATGTGCGCACGCCGCTGATCGAGAAGCAGGTGGCCGACCAGGCTGTGGTGCATAACCTGCCGGAAGAGCGGGTGATCCGTGAGGTGATCCTCGCCGCCCAGCCGACCAAGCAGTTCGTCGAGGCGGACGAGGTGGCCGCCTTCGCGGTGTTCCTGTGCTCCGATGTCGCCAGGTCGATCACCGGCTCGGTGCAGTTGATCGACGGCGGGTGGACTGCGCGCTGAGGATGACTCGGGCAGGCTTGTCGTTTGCAGGGGGAGTAGTGGGGAGAGTTGTGGGGTGAGTGAATTCGCCCCCACAGCCCAGCGTGCTCCGGAAATTGAGCCAGGACAGGGACGCGTCGCCGGGATGCCCCGTACAGTCGGGCGGTGCCGGTCTCTCGTGATCATGCAGAGGCCGGCCGCAGTCTTGGCGGAGGGCGCACATGGAAGAGTTTGTCGGTGGCTTGTGGCACCGTTTCATCACGCGGGCGGCGACGCGCACCTATCCGCAGGCGGCGGTGCGGCTGGCGGACATCGAGCGCAGTGCCGGCATCCTGTTCCGTGCGTTGGGCGGCGATCCGGGCCTGCGGGTGGCGCCTGCCGCCGAAACCGAGCACGGCGCGCGGCGCGGCTGGCTGGCGCGTATTGCCCATACCGGCGAGAAGATCGCCCACGCGACGCGGGACGACGAGACCCTGCGCCTGCCAGCGGAGATCGCCCTGTTCCCCGAGCGTGCCCTCAACCGCGACCTCTATCTGTGGCTGATCGCCCAGGGGGCGGCGCTGGACCACACTGACCTGGCTGCCGACAACTGGATCGTCGCCAACCAGCAGGCCAGCGCGGCCACGCTGGCGGCCTTTCCGGGTTTCGGTTCGCGCTACCGGCGGCTGGTTGACGCGATCACGGCGGAGCGGCCCGAACCACGCAAGCTGCCGGCTGACGAGGCGGCAGTGGAAACGGCGATCCGGCATGCGCTGGCCGAACCCGGCAGCGTCGCCGCGCTCCCGTCGGCACGCCGTCCGCCGGTACCGGTGGCCCTGTGGCTGTATCCGGCGCCAGTGGCCATCGACCGCCGCCAGGCCGCGGCCAATCCGACACCGGCCGAGCAGCGGGAAGGCGGCAAGACGGAGGATGCCACCGAGAGACGCCGCCAGGCCCAGCGGGAAGACATGCCGGACGGCCGCAACGGCCTGATCCTGCCCTTCCGCGCCGAGAGCCTGTTGTCCTTTGCCGAGTACGTGAAGGTCAATCGTGGCCATGAGGAGGGCGACGGCGAGGATGCGCCGCGGGCCGCCAGCGAGATGGACAAGATTTCCGTGGCCCAGGACGGCCACGACACCGCCTCCAAGGTGCGCTTCGACCTCGATCTGCCGTCCGCGGCGGCCGACGACGTGCCTTTGCAGACCGGCATCCTGCTGCCGGAATGGGACTGGAAGAAGCAGCTACTGAAGCGTGACATGTGCAGCGTGACGGTGCTCGACCCCCGTGACGCGACGCCCGGCCCGCTGCCGGCGCACTTGGTGCGTCCGGCGCGGCGCCTGCGCCGCCAGCTGGAGGCGCTGACCCCGGCCAAGCGCTGGCTGAAGAACCAGCCCGACGGCCCCGAGCTGGACATCGACGCCTGCGTGCGCGCCTTCGCCGACCGGCGCACCGGCCATGTGGCGGCGAGCGGCGGCGGCTATCTGTCCTGCGAGCGTCGTGAGCGCGACCTGTGCTGCCTGGTGCTGGCCGACCTGTCCCTGTCCACCGACACCTGGGTCAGCGACGAGCAGCGCGTCATCGACGTGATCCGCGACAGCCTGTGGCTGTTCTCCGAGGCCCTCGGCGCCACCGGCGACCCCTTCGGCCTGTACGGCTTCTCGTCGCGGCGGCGCGACCACATCCGTTTCCACCGCATCAAGGATTTCGGCGAGAAGGTGGACGACCGCATCCGCGGCCGCATCGGCGCCCTCAAGCCGGGCTTCTACACCCGCATGGGCGCCGCCATCCGTTACGCCACGCAGATCCTCGCCAAGCGGCCGGAGGCGCTGCGTCTGCTGCTGATCCTGTCCGACGGCAAGCCCAACGACGTGGACCACTACGAGGGCCGCTACGGCATCGAGGACACCCGCATGAGCCTCAACGCCGCCCGTCAGGAGGGCGTGCGGCCGTTCTGCGTGACCATCGACAAGGAAGGCCAGGGCTATCTGCCGCACCTCTTCGGCCCGGCCGGCTACACCATCCTGCGTAATCCGGCCGAACTGCCAGCCCGTCTGCCCAAGCTGTATGCGCAGCTGACCGCGGTTTGACAGGGGCGGAGGCCACAATCCGTAGGTGCTACTTCGCAGCCTCAGTGCAGGGGCGGGAGCGGCGGACGGGGTGTCACCGGCAAAACGCGTGCGCTGCGCTGGGCATCGAGGATGCCGCTGACGCCGCGGGACAGCTGGCGAAAGGGCTCGGAAGACGGGCGGCCGAGCAGGAAGCCCTGGGCGAAGGCGCAGCCCAGCGCATTGAGGGCGGCCAGCTCGCGGGCGTCCTCGACGCCTTCGGCGACCAACTGGATCCCGAGAGCCTCGGCCTGCTCCAGGCAGGCCGCCACTTCCTGCTGGCGCGGCAGGTTGGCGTGGATCTGGCGGACCTGCGCTGGGCTCAGCTTGATGAAGTCGGGTTGAGGCGCGGCCTTGTCCGCCACCGGTGCGAGGCGGTCAAAGGCCAGGCCGATGCCTTGCCCGGCGATGGCGTGCAGTGCGCTGGTCAGCCCGGAGTCCTCATCGTCGGCCTGCGGGCGTAGTTCAATGACCAGCCGGTCCGGCGCCAGCCCGGCATCTGCCAGCAGTTTCGGCAGATCGCCGCTCTCCGCATGGTCGACGACCATCGCGCTGCTCAGGTTGATGAACAGACGACCGGGTAGCTCCGCCTGCACGAACGCAGCCACGGCGAGGCGGGTGGCCAGGCGTTCCAGCTCGAGCCCCAGTTCAGCCTCGCGGGCGACGCGCAGCAGTTGTTCGGGGGTGTGCAGGGGGGAGGCGTCCGGGCCGCGCATCAGGGTTTCGTAGCCCAGCACGGTCCGCCGACGGAGGTCGAAGATCGGTTGGAAGACGAAGCTGAGGGCTTCGCTGGTGAGCAGTTCGCGGAGGTGGACGATCAGACCGCTGAGGTACATGGTGGCGGGGCGGCGTGGCAAAACGTAATACCGCCATTGTGGTCAGAGCTTCACGCCATTTGAATGAAGCTTTTGTGACGCTTCGTGGCGTGCATGCCGCCGCTTGATGGCAGGCCGGGGAATACGCTAAGGTCATGTCTTTGTATTCCATTGAAATGAATGGCATGGCCTCGTGCGGATTTCTCCCGCCCAGGGCGGGTGTGCTGGCGGTAACGGTCCTGCTGGTGGCCTTGCCGGCGCACAAGTTGGCGGTGGTGGTGCTCAGCAACAGCGCCGGGTCGGGGGCGGCGGTGGAACGGATCGCCAACGAAGTGCTGTCGGTGGCACTGGAGGCCCGCAGCGGCTTGCGGGCCGAGGCCCTGATCCTCGGGCAGCTGGCGGACAGCGGCGAGACGGTGCAGTGCCGGAAGGCCGACGACGCGGTGGAGTGCCGTTTCGCCGGTTATGTGCTGACCCGCGTCGGCGACTGAAGCTCGCCGCGGAACAGCGCGCCGTCGCCGGCGAAACATTCGGCCAGCCAGTCGGAGACCGCCGCCACGCGGGCCTGCTGGCGGGCGTCCGGATGGACCAGCAGCCAGATCTCGCGGCTCAGTATCGGCTGTGGGCCGGACAGGCGCCGCAGTCCCGGCTCCGGATCGGCCAGGAAGCACGGCAGGATGCCGCAGCCGATGCCGCTGGCGACGGCCCGCATCAGGCCGCGCATGTTGCCCGAGCGCAGGCGTATCCGGCCGTTGCCACGCAGGCTTTCCAGGGCCTGCATCTCCGGCGTGTGGGCGAGGTCGTCCAGGTAGGCGACCCAGTCGTTTGGCGTGTCCTGGCTGTGGCCGGCGGCGCCGTAGATGGCAAAGCCGCTGTCGGCCAGCTTTCGGATCAGGAAGTCGCCGCGCGTCGGGCGGGCCAGGCGGATCGCGATGTCGGCCTCGCGGCGGGCGACGTTGAGGTTGTCGTTGCTGGCGATCAGCTCGACGCTCAGGTCCGGGTGGCGGGCGTAGAGGCCGGCCAGTCGCGGCGCCAGGTAGTCGCCGATGATGGTGCCGACTGCAGTGACACGTACCAGGCCGCTCACCGCCCCGGCGCCGGCTTCCGCCACACGGAGCAGGGCGGTCACGTCCTCCTCGATGCGCCCAGCACGTTGCAGCACGTCGGCGCCGATGGCGGTTGGCCGCCAGTGTCCGTCGCCGCGCTCGAAGAGGGCGGCACCCAGTTCGTCCTCCAGCGTGCGCAGCCGTCGGGCGACGGTGGTCTGGTCCACCTTCAGATGGCGGGCCGCGGCGGCGAGGGTGCCGGCGCGCCCGATCTCGACGACGAAGCGCAGGTCGTCCCAGTTCATGGGGTATTCCGCTGAATCATGATGGCCTGCATTTTTGCAGGAATGGGCTGCAGGTGTGTCGATTTACGCAGGTATTCCAGCGGCCTAAGCTGGCTCCACCTCTAATCGTCCTGGAGAAAATCCATGTCCGCTCCCTTCCTGCTCCGCCAGATCGCTGGCAAATCGATGACGCCGCCGCAACTGTCCGAATCCGCCCTGATCATCATCGACGCGCAGAACACCTACCGTGGCGGCACGATGGAACTGACCGGCATCGAGCCGGCCCTCGACGCCTGCGCCAGGCTGCTGGCCCGCGCCCGCCGCCTGGGCGTGCCGGTGATCCACGTGCAGCACGACGCGGGCCCCGGCAGCCTGTTCGACATCCGCGCCGAGATCGGCGCCATTGCCGACAAGGTTGCGCCGGTAGACGGCGAGCCGGTTGTTGTGAAGCGTCTGCCGAACGCCTTTGTGGGTACCGAACTGGACGCGCTGCTGAAGGAAAAGGGCGCGAAGAACCTGCTGATCGTCGGTTTCATGACCCACAACTGCGTCAACTCCACCGCCCGCGGCGCCTACAGCCTGGGCTACGGGGTGACGGTGCCGGCCGACTGCACGGCCACCCGCAGCCTGCCGGCTCTCGGTGGCGGCGTGGTGACGGCCGAGGCCCTGCAGGTATCAGTGCTGGCCACGTTGGCCGACATGTTCGGGGTAGTCGTGGCGGCGGGGGAGAATATTCCGGATTGAGGGCAGAATCGGATTGCCGGGGCCTTTACACGCCCCAGGTCACCGGTTCCTTGTCCTTCAGCGAACGTTCCAGCAGTTCGAGCAGCGGGACCGCGCGCTGGAAGAAGCTGACCCCGCCGCCGCCGGGCTTTGCGTCCTGGTCGTCCTCGTCGTCGCCCTTGTCGGCCTGGCGGGCCTTGTCGGCGGCGATGGCAGCCTTCAGGGTGTCGATGGCGGCGGGCAGTTGCTCGACGGTGAAGATGCCCTTGGCGTCGTCCTTGTCCTTGCCGAGTACTTCCAGCATCTCCTTGCCGTTCTTTCCGAACATGATCACGTCGCCGCTGGCGGGGGATTTGAAGATGATCAACATGGCGTGGTGCGTCCTTCAGATTGGAATGATGTGATTGCGCCATTGTAGGCGTGTCGCCGCTCTCCAGAGGAAAACCCCAAGGGTGCGCCGCCGCACGCGGTGCTAACGTGCAGCCTTTCGGCATGCATGTTTCTCCCTGTGGATAAAGGCAAGACCCTCGCCGGCATCGGTTTCGGCCTCGGTGCCTACGGCATCTGGGGTTTCTTTCCCCTGTTCTTCCGCCAGCTCGGCCATGTGGCGCCCCTCGACCTGCTGTGTAACCGGGCGGTGTGGGGCTGCGTGTTCGTCAGCCTGGTCCTCACTGCCCGCCGCCATTGGGCGAGCACGCTGGCGGCGGCGCGGCGCCCCGGTACGCTGTGGCGGCTGACGCTGGCCGCGTTGCTGGTCGGCGCCAACTGGCTGGCCTTCCTGTGGGCAGTGGACCAGCATCAGGTGGTGGCTTCCAGCCTCGGCTACTTCCTGACGCCACTGGTCAATGTGCTGCTCGGCATGCTGGTGCTGAAAGAGCGCCTCAACGCCAAGGAATGGGGCTCGGTCGCGTTGGCGGTAGCGGCGGTCGGCAATGAGTTCTTCACCCTCGGCAGCCTGCCGTGGATCTCCCTGTTCCTAGGTACCAGTTTCGGTCTCTACGGGCTGGTGCGCAAGCAGGTGGCGGTGGATGCGATCTCCGGGCTGTGGCTGGAGACCCTGTCCCTGATGCCCCTGCTCGGCGCCTATACCTTGTGGCAGGCGGCCCACGGCCATGGTGTGCTGACTGGCTTCGATGGGATCACGCAGGCGCTGCTGGCGGCAGCCGGCGCGCTGACCGCACTGCCGCTGATGCTGTTCGCCGCGGCCACCCAGCGCCTCAACCTGGCCACCGTGGGCATGCTGATGTACATCAACCCGACGCTGCAGTTCCTTACCGCGGTGCTGATCTTCGACGAACCGCTGCAGCCGGCCCGCCTCGGCACCTTCGCGTTGATCTGGGCCGGGCTGCTGCTGTACAGCTGGAGCGGGTGGACCAAGTACCGGCAGGCCAGGCCGGCCTGAGGGCGCATCGCGGGCTATCATTCGCCTATCGTTCGTCATCTCCCGCGGAGCTTCCCCTTGCGCATCGGTATCGACCTCGGCGGCACCAAGATCGAAATCATCGCCCTCGACGACGCGGGCCACACGCTGGCCCGGCGCCGCGTGGCCACGCCGCAGGGCGACTACGCGGCCACGCTGCATACGGTGGCTGGGCTGGTCGATGCGGTCGAGACGGAGCTCGGCCGGCGCGGCACCGTCGGTGTCGGCACGCCCGGCGCGGTGTCCAAGGCCAGCGGGCTGATGAAGAATGCCAACTCCACCTGCCTGAACGGCCAGCCGCTGCCCGATGACCTGCGCCGCCTGCTCGGCCGTGAGGTACGCACCGCCAACGATGCCAACTGCCTGGCCCTGTCCGAGGCAGTGGACGGTGCTGCGGCCGGAGCCGAGGTGGTCTTCGCAGTGATCCTCGGTACTGGCGTCGGCGGCGGCATCGTGGTGCGCGGGCAGCTCCTGTCAGGCATCAATTCGATCGCCGGCGAGTGGGGGCATAATCCGCTGCCCCTACCAGCGGGTGCCGACCTGCCGCTGCCGGCTTGCTATTGCGGGAGGGCTGGCTGCATCGAAACTTATCTGTCCGGGCCCGGACTGGCGGCCGACCACCTGCGCAGCAGCGGCGTGGAGCTGGCGCCGGAGGCCATGGTCGCCGCCGCGCTGGATGGGGACGCCGCTTGTGAGGCCAGCCTGCAGCGCTACGAGGCGCGGCTGGCGCGGGCACTGGCCGGTGTCATCAACATCCTTGATCCGGACGTGGTCGTGCTCGGCGGTGGCCTGTCGAATGTGGACCGGCTGTACGAGCGGGTGCCGACGCTGTGGGCGCCGCACGTGTTTTCCGACAGCGTGGCGACCCGCATGAGTCCGGCTCTGCACGGGGATTCGTCCGGCGTGCGTGGGGCCGCCTGGCTATGGCCGGTTGCGGGACAGGTCTGGGAGGGATAGTTTCCGTGAAAGTCGTCGTCGATTCCGTGTACATCGGCCGCCTGCGCCCCTTGCCGCCGGAGGGGCAGCAGACCGGCATCTTCAAGAGCGCCGTCGTGGGAAGCGTGGCGCTTGGCCTGGAAGGGCTGGTCGGCGATGCCCAGGGCGATCGAAGGGTCCATGGCGGGCCCGAGAAGGCTGTGCATTACTACCCTGCCGAACACTATGCCGGGCTGGCGGCGGAGGTGCCCGAGCGGGCGGCTCTGCTGCAAGCTGGCGCGCTCGGCGAGAACCTGTCGGCCCGCGGGCTGACCGAGCACAATGTGTGTATCGGCGATGTCTTCGCGCTGGGCAGTTGCCGTCTGCAGGTCAGCCAGCCACGCCAGCCATGCTGGAAGATCAGCCACAAGCTGGATCATCCGCAGATGTCCCGGCTGATTGCCGAGAAAGGCTGGACCGGCTGGTATTTCCGGGTGCTGCAGGAGGGGGAGATCGCCGCCGGCGACATGCTCGAACTGGTCGAGCGGCCAGCGCCGGAGTGCAGCCTGGCGCGCCTGTGGACCGCCTGCCAGCTGCACCGGGCGGATCCGCGGGAGTTGCAGCTGCTCGCCGCGGCCCCCGGCCTCAACGGAGCGTGGAGCCGGCGTCTGCGCGATCGCGCTGCGTGGCTGCTCAGTCAGGACCTGCCGCCCCCTTGAGCGAGGAGTGGACTTGCATCTGCCACATGCTCGGCTAAAACAATAGACAGGTCGGCGGCGACGCCACCCCCACAGAGAGCGATAAGAAAGCGATTACAGAATGGGATTCCTGCCACCGGCGCTGAACTGCGCCACCCTCTGCCAGGGGGCCCTGTTGGGACGCATCTGGCTGGCGCATGCGGATGTCGTCCAGCGCATGCATTTCCTCGGCAGCCGGCTGGCTGTAGGCGCCACCGAAAACCGCCTGCGCGCCCATGCCCTCAACAGCGACGATGTGCTCGATGAGCGCGACCGTGTTGCCCACCAGGCCCGCCTCGACCTGCTGCTGGAGGCGGGGGCGGAAGGCTGGGCGACGATCTACCGCAGCTACCTGGACGAAATGACGGCTGCCTACCTGTGCTGCCTGCAGGGGCAGGTCATGCCGAAGCGCGGATCCTGACGCGCCTCAGCGCAACGGGAAGACCAGCGGCGGTACGCTGACCACCACCGACGGCCGGCTCGGGTAGGCGTATACCGGCTGCGGCGCATAGACGATCGGGCGTTCATATACGACCGGCGGCGGCGCGACATAAACCGGTTGGGGAGCGTAATACGGGCCATAGCCGCGGCCACCATGATGGTGGTGATGCTTGTGGTGCCATTCGCCGCGCCCGCCCCAGCCGTGACCTTCGCCACGGTCGGCGCTGGCGGTGGCGGACAGGCCCAGGCCGGCAATGCCGATCAGGGCGGCGGTGATCCATTGGCGGGTATTCAGCATGGTGTTCTCCTTGGCGCCCGTGGGAGCGCGATACGTCTCAAGGATAGCTGCTGACCTTGCACCGCCCTTGCATGGTTTTGTAAGAAAATTTTTGCGTTGAGCCGTGGCTTCCCGTAGAGAAAGCCCGGCCTGGCGGGGTTTTTGACGCCGGCCGGCCGATGCCGGCTGGATGCCTGCTTACATTTCCTCCGGGGGATGCAGGGCCAGACCTGCCCGGTAGGCGGCGATCAGGGTCTGCCGCCAGCGCTCGATGGCGGCGGCCAGCGCATCGCGGGCAACCGGCTTGATCACGTAATCGTCCATGCCTGCGGCCAGCGCGTCGCGGCGCTCCTCCGGCATCGCATCGGCGCTGACGCCGATGATGTAGGCCTTGTAGCTCCGCTCGCGTAGCTGGCGGGTGGCGGCCAGGCCGTCCAGGCGGGGCATGCGGGCGTCCATGAAGATCAGCTCGTAGTCGGCTTCGGCGCAGCGCTTGAGGGCGTCCTCGCCGTCTTCGGCGAAGGCCACGTCGTGGGCGCCGAAGCGTTCCAGCATGCGGGTCAGCACGGTACGGTTGATCGGGTTGTCCTCCACCACCAGGATGCGCGTGCTCTGGCGCAGGATCGCGCGGGGGGCGTCGGGGGTATGGCTTTCCTCGCCAACGCCGGTCTCCAGTTCGGCGGTGAACCAGAAGCGGGAGCCGACACCTTCCTCGCTGTCCACGCCGATCTCGCCACCCATCAGCTCGCACAGCATGCGGCAGATCGCCAGGCCGAGGCCGGTGCCGCCATAACGGCGGGTGGTGGACATGTCGGCCTGCTCGAAGGGCGTGAAGATGTGCGTGCACTTGTCGGCGGCGATGCCGATGCCGGTGTCGCTGACCGTCACGCGCAAGTTGATGCGGCCGGGACCGACCGGTGTCGAGGTGACGTGCACGCCGATCTGGCCGCGGGCGGTGAATTTGAAGGCGTTGCCGACCAGGTTCATCAGGATCTGGCGCAGGCGGGTCGGGTCGCCGACCACCACCCGCGGCACGCTGTCGGCGACCATCGCGGTGAACACGATGGATTTTTCCGCGGCGCGGGCGCGGAACAGCTTTTCCACGTCGGCGACCAGCGGGCGCAGGTCGAAGCCGATCTTCTCGAGGCTCAGCTTGCGGGCCTCGATCTTCGAGTAGTCGAGGATGTCGTTGATGATGCCCAGCAGCGCATCGCCGCTGCTCTGGATGGTGGCGATATATTCCTGCTGCTCCGGCGTGTGCGGCGACATCTCGAGCAACTGGGCCATGCCGATGATGCCGTTCATCGGCGTGCGGATCTCGTGGGACATCATCGCCAGGAAGTCGCTCTTGGCCCGGTTGGCGGCGTTGGCCGCATCACGGGCGGCGATCAGGGCCTGCTCGGCCTTGTGGCGTTCGGTGACGTCGGTGATGCAGAACACCCGGCCGATGACTTCCTCGTCATGGCGGGCGGGCCGTGAGCTGGCCTCGAAGATGCGGCCGTCCCGCAGCGGCAGGGTATCGAAGGTCTCCTTCACGTCCTGGCTGTGACGGGTCAGCAGCGCGTGCAGGTCGGTGCCGCCATCCACCGCGTCGGCCATGTACTGCAGGATGGCGTCGTCGTCGTGGCGGGCGAGGAGATCTTCCGGAAGATTCCAAAGGCGTGCCAGGCGCCGGTTCATGTTGGTGATGTGGCCGTGGCGGTCGAGCACCAGGATGCCGTCGGCGGTGGCCTCGAGGGTGGCCCGCAGGCGTGAGGCCATCAGCGCCAGCTGGTCCTCGGCGCGTTTCTGCGCGCCGATGTCGGTGGCCCGCACCAGGATGCCCTCGGGGATCCGCCGTACCGTCTTGCGGGCCGACAGCAGGCTGTCGTCGGCGCGCCGGTATAGCCCTTCCATGGCTTGTTCCTCGGTGCCTCCGCCGGCGCGCACTTCTTCCCAGAAAAACAGGTCGGTCAGCGCACATTCGATCTCGGTGACCGGCTGGCCGGTCAGACTGCCGGCCGGATAGCCGAGCAGGCGCGAGGCGGCCGGATTGGCGGCGAGGATGACCAGGGACTCGGGATCGACGAGGAGCAGGATTTCCTCGGCGGCGGCAAACAACAGGTCCTGGTAGCGATCGCTCATTGCCGGCGCCCCTTGCGGGAGTCAGAGTCGAAATAGTAAGTCACGCGCTTGCGTGGGCTGAGGTACTCATACACCTCGGGCGGCAGCTGGATCGGGCGCAGGGCCTTGGCGATGTTGATGTCCGGTTCTTCTTCCAGGTCGAGCAGGATCGCCTCGTCCTTGGGGATGCTCGGGTCGTAGACCGTGACCCACGGGCGCAGCGGCTTGGCCGGGTTGACCGAGGACACCAGGGCCAGCGCGTCGTTGGACAGCTTGACCACGGTGCCCGGCGGATAGACGCCGAGGCAGCGGATCATCACCTGCAGCACCTTGCCGTCGAACTTGGCGCGGCGCTGGGCGAACATCAGCGACAGGGTCTCGTGGGGCGTCATTGCCTTGGCCAGGTCGGGCGGATTGCACAGGTTGTCGTAGTAATTGACCAGCGACACGATGCGCGCCAGCGGGTCGATCTGGTCGCCCTTGAGCTTGTTGGGGTAGCCGCTGCCGTCGGACAGTTCGTGGTGCTGGGCGATGATGCGCAGCACCGGCTCGGGCAGGCCGAGCTGCTTGCCCATGCGCAGGCCGTATTCGCAGTGCAGCTGGCGCAGGTTGCGTTCCGGCGTGGTGAGCTCCTGGCGCGGTCGCGCGACGCGGTCGGGGATGTCGCTGAGGCCGATGTCATGGAGCAGCGCGCCGACCCCCAGCAGCTGGCTGGTGGCCCGGTTGAAGCCCAGATCCTTGGCCAGCATCATAGACAGGATGGATGTATTGAGGCCGTGGAAGTAGGTTTCCTCGCCGCCGGCATGTTCGCCGATCACATGCAGCGCCACGTCGGGCTGGTCGAGGAAGGCGCTGACCATCTGGTTAACCAGTTCGTCCACTTCCTCCAGGCATTCCTTTGGACGGGCGAACAGGTTCTTGTTGATGTTGCGCATCACGCCGGCTGCCTTGACCAGGGCTTTTTCCACCTCGACGACCTGGCGCTTGCGCTGGGCCAGGCGGGCGATGCGCTCGTGCTTGCTGGCCAGGGCCGCGCTGGTGGCTTCGTCTTCCACGGCAGTTGCCGCGGCTGGAACCTCCACCGGCAGCGTCGTCACCATGCCCCGCGGCAGCACGTCGGAGCGATCCGGGTCGTAGCGGAAGTGCTTCAGGCCCAGCGTACGCAGGATCTGCAGCTGGTCGGCGCTGCGGATCTTGAAGCTGTTGAAGCTGAACGGGTGGCTGAACCAGGGCAGGTCGATATGGATGAACAGCCCGACGCAGAGCTGGTCAGGGGTGACGACGAAATCCTGGGACGGGGTGTCTGGCATCGGAGGTCTGGCGGCGGACGGTTTTTGCTATTTCGGCCGGCAAAAGCCGAAGTTTAGCCGCCTTGGGTGTGACGGGTGCCAGCCTTCGGCGTTTCGGGCCGTTTTTCGAGCCAGTGCAGCAGGGTTCGGAACAGCTGGTCGGGGTCGGCGGGCTTGGGGATGAAGTCGTCCATGCCGGCGGCACGGCAGGCCAGCCGGTCCTCCTCGAAGGCGTTGGCGGTCATCGCGAGGATCGGCGTGTGCTGGTGGGTCGGCAGTGCGCGGATCGCCCGGGTGGCGGCGAGCCCGTCCATCACCGGCATCTGGATGTCCATCAGGATCAAGTCGTAGGGCGTCTGCGCGGCCATGCGCAGTGCTTCCGCGCCGTTCTCGGCCAGGTCGGTGGGCAGGCGCAGGATCTCGCGCAGCAGCTCCAGGCTCACTTCCTGGTTCACCCAGTCATCCTCGGCCAGCAGGATGCGTCGCTCACGGTGCCGGGCCCGCAGCTGCTGTTCGGCATCGGTACTGGCCGGCAGCGGCGCGTCGCTGGCTGCCGCAGCGGCGGCGGCGCGGCCGACCCGGCAGGTGAACCAGAAGGTGCTGCCGGCGCCGGGCTGGCTGTCCACGCCGATCTCGCCGCCCATCAGGCGCACCAGGCGCTGGCAGATCGTCAGCCCCAGACCGGTGCCGCCGAAGCGGCGGGTGGTCGAGCTGTCGGCCTGCTCGAAGGGTTGGAAGATCCGCTGCAGTGCGTTGGCGGGAATGCCGATGCCGGTGTCGCGGACCTCGAAGCGCAAAAGGATGCTTCCGGCATTTTCGGTGCTCTGGGTGACGGCCAGCGTGATGCTGCCTTCCTCGGTGAACTTGAGGGCGTTGCCGACGATGTTGAGCAGCACCTGCTGCAGGCGCAGGGGATCGCCGAGCAGTGGCAGCTCGGCCAGTTCCGGTGCCAGTTCCAGGCGCAGCTGCAGGCTGCGGGCTGTCGCTTCGGTGCCGATCAGGCTGTCCACGTTGGCGACGACCGTCTTCAGCTGGAAAGGGACTTCCTCGATGGACAGCCGTTCGGCGTCGATGCGTGACAGCTCCAGCACGTCGTTGAGCAGTTGCAGCAGGTGGCTGGCGGCGCGGGAGACTCGGCCGAGGCGCTCGCGCTGGTCGGGGTCGGCGTTCTTGCGGCCGAGGATGTGGGTGAGGCCGATGATGGCATTCATCGGGGTGCGCAGCTCGTGGCTCATGTTGGCTAGAAAGCTGCTTTTCGCCCGGTTGGCGGCCTCGGCGGCTTCCTTGGCGACGGACAGGTCTGCGGTGCGGGCGGCGACCAGTTCTTCGAGGTGGTCCCGGTGGCGCGCCAGTTCCCGGTTGGCTGCCGCGATGTCATGGGTCTGGCGCTCGACGCGGCGCTCGATGATCGCGGTGCGGCCGGTCATGCCGAGCATCAGGGTCTGCAGCAGGGTTGCGAAGAGCAGCCCGACGACGCCGACGCCCCAGGCGATCCACGGCCGGTTGAGGGCCAGGTAGTGGTCGTCGGCTAAGACCTGCAGGGTCCAGTTCCGGTCGCCGGCTCGAACCTGGCCAGCCCACACGGCGCGGGCTCCATTCGTATTGACGGGCTGGGAGAGGCTGTCGAGGCGCTGGGCTTCGCGGTTGGCCGCCGGGTCGAGCAGTTGCAGGTGCAGCCCCGGTGGCAACCCGTCGCCGGTGGCCACCTCCACCAGTTGGTCCATGGTGATGACCGCGACCGCGAAGCCCCGCAGCGGATCGGTTCTGACCGGCTTCTCCCCGTGCGAATGGACTGGCGCAAGAGCCAGCACGGCGACCCGGTCGTTGCGGTCCTGAACCAGTTTGATCGGCGCACTGATGGAGATAGTGGCGTCTCCTTGTTGGCTGCGGCGCACCACATCCCGGCGGACGTCTTCGGAGCTGATGTCGAAGCCTAGGGCGAGCCGGTTGGGGGGCGCCGGGGCGATGTAAGTCACCGGTACGTAAGCCTCCCGCTGGGCGGCTGGAACGCGCTGGCCCTCGGCATTCTTCTCGTTGATGCGGAAGCCGCTGTCGTGTAGGCGGTGGCGCATCTCCCGTTCGAAGGCAGGGCGCTCGTCGTCGCGTACATAGGCGTTGAAGCTGAAAGCCGACAGGTCCGGGTTGTCCTGTAGCGTGGACAGCGTGAAGGCCTCGAACTGGGCTGGGCCGATGTCCGGCGTGACTTCGAGCAGGCGGCGCAGGGACAGCAGGGCTTCCCGGTGAGTTTGCAGGCGATCCTCGATGCGTTTCTGCACCCGCTCGGCGTCGGTTTGAAGGCGATGTTGCTGGCCGTTCTGCTCCCAGCGTGCCGTGGCGTAGATGGCGATGCCGACGAACAGCAGGGTCAGCAGCATTGGCGCGGTGATCTGGCGCCGGCGGGCCTGCCACAGGCGATTGGAGCGGATCAGGAAGCACAGGCAGAGGGGCGCGAAGGTCAGCACGCCGAGGGCGTCGCCGACGAACCAGTTCCACCACGCAAAAGGCAGCTGCGGCGTGGCCATGATCTGCAGCGCCGCCAGGCTGCCGATGCCGACCGAGGCCGACACCAGGCAGGCCAGCGGGCCGCCGATCAGCAGGAAATGCAGCACCGTCCGTTCGTGCTCCAGTGCATGCCAGCTGTTGCCGCTCCAGCGTCGCACCAGGGTCCGGCCGAGCCAGGCCTGGGCGGTGGCGCCACAGGCGATCAGGCTCGCGGCGGCGGCCGTGCGCGCGTCGAGGCTGTGGCTGAGGAAGGCCAGGCCCAGGTTGAGGCTGGCCGAACCGAGCCAGATGCCCGGCAGGGCGCTGTAGCCCAAGCACAGGGCCGCCGCCAGGGCCAGGCCGGAGGCCGGGAAGATCGGGCTGGCATAGCCGGGCGCAATCGCGAACAGCAACCCGAGGCCGCCCAGGGCCAGGTAGCCGGCGGTAACGAGCAGGATTCTGCTGGGCGTGGCGTTCAACATCTTCAGACGGGGGCCACGACGGAGGCGGCGGATCAGTTGGCCGAGGCAGCCCGGCCGGAAGTGGAAAATGTACTACTTAAGTCTTAGGGCCGACATGTGCGGTACCGCTTTGCAACATGGATTCACATTGCCTACTATCCTGCGCTGCTCCCTTTTCGGACGCCGCCGTCCCCTGTTCCGATGGAAATGAACACCGCCGGCTGGATCGTCACCGCGATCGCCGTCCTGCTCACCGGCATCTCCAAATCCGGCCTCGGTGGCGCCCTCGGCGGGCTGGCCGTGCCCTTCATGTCCATGTGGCTGTCGCCGCGCGACGCGGTGGCGGTGATGCTGCCGATCCTGATTTGCATGGACATGGTCGGCATTCGCGCCTGGCGTGGCAAAGCCGACTGGGCCGACCTGCGCCTGCTGATTCCGGCCGCGGTGCTCGGCATTGCCGCCGGCACGCTGGCCTTCGGCGTGATGTCAGAGACGATGGTGAAGGGCGCGCTGGGCCTGATCTCGGTGGCCTTCGCGGCGGATCGCCTGCTGCGCCGCACGCGGCCGGCCGCCGGAACGGGCGGCCAGCCGCCGCGCCGCGGCTTTGCGTGGCTGTGCGGTGCCGGGGCCGGGCTCACCAGTACCCTGGCTCACGCCGGCGGGCCGCCGGTGATGGTCTACCTGCTGAGCCGCGGCCAGCCGCGCCAGGTTTTCGTGGCGACTTCGGTGTTCTTCTTCGCCTTTATCAACCTGGCCAAGCTGCCCTTCTACCTGGGTCTCGGCCTGTTCTCCCGCGACACCCTGCTGATGTCGGCGATGCTGCTGCCGCTGGTGCCGATTGGCGTGTGGACCGGCATGCGCTTGCTGGCGAAGCTGCCGGAGCGCGGCTTCTACCTGTTCGCCACGGCGGCGCTCGGTCTTTCCGGCGTGAAGCTGCTGTGGGATGCGCTGGCCGGCTGAGCGCTACTTGCCGAGGTCGAAGACCTCGGCGTCGGGCCGCGCGCCCTGACGCGACGAGATGGTGCTGGTGAATGCTTCCTGCTGCTCGCCGTCCTCGTTCTTGCGGATCGCGTAGCAGTTGAAGTCGGCGTTCACGAAGTTGCGCGGGCTCTTCTTGCCGGGCACCGGGAAGCTGGAGGCGACGATGCCCACCTTCACCTCGTACCACACCCAGCTGTTCTTCTTTTTCAGCCAGCCGAGTACCGTCGATTCGGTGGAGTAGCGGTGGCGGCTGTTGGCGATGGCGGTGATCGGGAACAGGTTCTTGTCGTCGCCTTCGCCGCCCAGCTTGTCGTTGAGCAGGTGGCCCTTGATGTACTTGCGCTCGGCGCTCTCGCCCGGATCGGTGACCAATTGGTTCATCACCGCTGACAGCGCCGACGAGGACGGCCCGCTGCCGTGGGCGCCGGCGTACTTGGCGTCGAGCCAGTCGATGCTCATGTGCACCGCCACCTGGCTGCCGCCGAGGCCGGTCTGGACCTGGCTCAGGAAGCTGGTTTTCTTCGGTGTGCCGGTTTCCTCGAAGGCTTCGAAGAGGGTCTTCATGTCGGCCACCACCGTCGGCGACTCCGGCGTCGTGGCGAGGGTCTGGCGCACTCGTCCGATTACCGCCACGGCGTTCTTGCGGGCCTTGCTGGCGTCCGCCTCCTTGGCCATCGCGGCGTACTGGTCGAGCTTGGTGAGGATGGGCTTGGGATCCTTGCTGGCGACCATCGGCACCGGCTTCTTCTCGTCGCCGGCGAAATACACCTCGTGGGATTCGCCGCCGGCGGTGCGGAAGGGCTTGCGCTCCTTCCACCATTCGACGACCTTGCCGACGGCCGCCTTGGCTTTGCCGTACAGCGCCTTGCCGATCTTGACGATCCAGCCGACCAGCCAGTCGAGGGCCTTGTCGATGGGCGCGCGGATCTTCTGGATCACCGCCATCACCTTGTCGGCCACCTTGCCGAGGCCGATGAAGCCGGCCAGGAAGCTGATCGCCAGGGACAGCAGGTTGGCCAGCGTGGCCTCGACGCGCTTGGCTGCCGCGTCGATGGCGCCGCCGGCGATGGCCGCGATGGAGTCCACGAAGGCCTTCACGGTCTGGGCGATCTGCGCCAGCTTGCTGACGAAAACCATCACCGTGTCGTAGATCGACAGGATCGCCGAGATAAAGCCGGCGCCCGGGATGAACATCGCCACCAGCTTGGGCACCGCCTTCTTCACCACCATGTCGATGACGAAGTCGCTGATGCCGCCGATCACCATGTCCTTCAGGTTGCCGAGCATCTCCTTGATCTTGTCCCAGGCCGCCGCCGGCCCACCGGTGACCAGCGCGACGACCACGTCGAAGCCGGTTTCCATGGCCTTCACCACCGGCTCGCCGACCGCCGTGACGAGTTTCTGGCGGATGTTCTGCCAGGTCAGGCCGAGCACCGACAGCACGAACTTGAGGACTTCCTGCAACTCCAGCTTCTGCGGAATGTAGACGCCGGGCAGCGCGCCGGTGAGCCACTCGATGAGGCCGGTCTTGAGGTGGGTGCCGATGCGGTCCACGAAGCCCTCGAAGCCGGCCTTGGCGGCCCGCACCAGGTTGCGCACGAAGCCGATCGGGTTGCGGAAGATGCTCTGCAGCGCACCGGCGGTGCGGCGCAGGTAGGGCATCACGCTGGGAGCGACCACCTCGAAGATGATCTCCAGCAGGCTGATCACCTGCTGGCCGGCCCAGCTGAAGAAGCGCCCGGCGAAATCACCGAAAACCCGCGCGATGCGCACGAAGGTCTGCGGCAGCGTCAGCAGGTCGGCCACGCCGAGGCTGCGCAGGGTGTCCATGAACATCCCCGGCAGCGCCGTGACAAAGCCCATCAGGCCGGCCAGCGCGCCCTGGAACCAGGCCCAGGCGCGGGCGATGGCGTTGCCCTTCTTGATGTTCTCCCACACCTCGTCCTGGCCGATCAGTTTCATGAAGCCGCCGATCAAGGTTTCGGCGCTGCGCGGCACCGGCTCGCCGGTGATCGGGTTGCGCCCGAGCACCGCGCACAGCAGATCCCAGCCGCGGGTGCCGGCGGCCAGCCCGGCCAGCGGGCGCAGGATCGCGTCGCGGATGAACTGCAGTACGCCGGACACCAGGTTGCCGACGAAGCGGGTGATGCGCGAGATGGGGTCGGTGACGATGCGCTTGGCCCGCTCCCACACCCCGCCCAGGTCGAAGATGTCGCGCCAGCCCAGGCTGTCGAGGAAGCGGTCCACCGCCTGGCGGATGCTGCTGCCGATCAGCCCAAGGGTGGCGATCTGCTGCTGCACCCACACGGCCACCCGGTCGATGATGCCGTGGTTGTCGAGGGCCTGGGTGATCAGCGCGCCGCCGGGCATCAGCTCCACCACCGCCGGCAGCAGGTTGGCCGGCGTGCGTTCGACGGCCCGCATGTTGATCGGGTTCACCCCCAGCACCAGTGTGAACATGCGGAAGCCCGGCAGGTTGTTGGCGTGGTCGGCAAAGAAATCCAGCGCGTCGCTGATACCGAGGCGCTGCACTGCCGGCGGGCTGTGCTCGACGACGCCGGGCAGCAGGCTGCGCCGGACCTGGGCTGGCGCCTGCGCGGCGGCGCCCTGCTGGATGGTGTGGGTCAGCTCGTGGGCGATCAGCTCGCGGCCGGCGCTGCTGTCGGGCTGGTAGGCGTCGCGGCCGAAGAAGATCTCGCGGCCGACCGTGAAGGCGGCGGCGTTGAGGCGGCGGCTGGCCTGGGCCGCCTGTGGACCGGTGTGAATGCGCACCGCCGAGAAGTCGGCACCGAAGCGCGGCTCCATGAAGTCCCGCAGGCTGCGCGGCAGCGGCTGGCCGCCAGTGGGCAGGGCTGCGGCAGCGGGGGCGGGTCGTGGTGCAGCGGCAGCTGCCGTCGTCGGTGCGCGCTGGGCCGACGCCGGCACGAGGCCGGCAAAGCGGGTCGCGCTGGCCGACACCGGCGCCGCCGGCAGGCTGACGACCCGGCGGGCGACCTGCACCGCCTCCCGCTCGGCCGTGTCGTGGGGGCTGGACACCGCCAGCCCGCCGACCGAGGCGCGCTGCGGCGAGACCGGCGCTGGCGTCCTGACTGGTGCCGCCACGGCCCGATGCTCGGGCGTGCGCAGGATGTGGCGGGACAGGGGCGCGTTCATCCGGGCGCCGGCCTAGCTGGCCCGGCCCTCCTTCAGCAGTTCGCGGCGCAGGCCTTCGTCCACCGCCTCGGCGCTTACCGAGCCGTCGCCGCGGCCGAGGGCCTGCAGGCAGGCGTAGCGCACCACGTTCATGATGGTGCCGCCGGAAATCTCGTGCTGGCGGGCCAGCTGGGCGAGGTCAAGGGCCGGGTCGAGGCGCACCGGGGCCGGGAAGGCCTCGCGCCACAGGCGCAGGCGCTCGGCCGGGCGCGGCAGTGGAAAGGCCACTACCGACTGGAAGCGGCGCAGGAAGGCGTCGTCGATGTTGTGGCGCAGGTTGGAGGCGAGGATCACCACGCCGCTGAAAGCCTCGATGCGCTGCAACAGGTAGCTCACCTCCTGGTTGGCGTAGCGGTCGTGAGCATCGGAGACGCTGCTGCGCTTGCCGAACAGGGCGTCGGCCTCGTCGAAGAAGAGAATCCAGCCGGCTTGCTCGGCGGCCTCGAAGAGGCGGGCGAGGTTTTTCTCGGTCTCGCCGATGTACTTGGAGCTGACCTGGGATAGGTCCACGCGATACACCTCGCGGCCGCAGCGCTGGCCGAGCAGGCACGCGGACAGTGTCTTGCCGGTGCCGGACGGGCCGTGGAAGAGGCTCACGTAGCCCGGCGCGATGCGCCGCCCGAGGCCCCAGTCGTCCATTAGCGTGCGGCCGTGGACCAGCCACAGGCCGATGTCTTCCAACTGGGCAAGGGTTTGGGCGGGTAGCACCAGGTCGCTCCAGTCCAGCCCGGTGAACACCCGCCGCGCCGGGATGCCGGCGTCGCCGCTGGTGGGCAGCGGCAGGCCGGGCAGGGCTTCGGCGAGGAAGCGCGGCGACAGCTGCAGCGGGCCGCCGAAGGGGCTGGCCGGCCCGTCGCCGGGCGCCGCAGGGCCCAGGCGCAGCACGTCCTCCCGCGCCAGCCGGCCTTCCGGGGCGAGGCGGCGGATAGCCGCCAGGCGCAGGTCGAGGGCATCGCCGGCCAACAGGAAGCAGGCGGTCTCGCCGCTGGGCAGGAAGCTGGCGCCGTCGCTGCGGCCGCCGAACTCGGTGAACGGGCGTTGGGTGGTTTCGTTGCGTGACCACAGCACGTCCAGCAGTTGCGGGCGCAGCAGCGGCGCCAGCGCGAGTGCGACGAGCAGCCGGTCGGCCGGGTCGAGGCCGCGGCGGCGCACGGCGGCGGCGTAGGGGCAGTCCGTCCGGTCGAGGGGCGGGGCGTCGGCCGGCAGCGGCGGCGAGTCGGGCGGCTGGCCGAAGTAGCGCTGCAGGCGGATGCGCAGGCAGTCGGCAAGCCATTCCAGCTCGGCCTCCAGCGTGGCGGTGGCGGCCTGGAGCAGACTGTCTGCCGGCTCGCCATCGGCGGGGCGCCAGGGCAGGTCGTGGCTGTTCATGGCCCGGCCCTCACGGCGCGCCCCATTCGGTCAGTAGCGGCCACGGCATCCACGGCAGGCGGACCAGGCCAATGCTCCACGGCAGCAGGCCCAGCAGGAGGTCGAAGGATTCCGGCTCGACGCGCAGCTGCCAGGTCTCGTCTTGCCGACGCAGGTGGCCGCGGCGGCGCAGGAAGGCGGTGCGCAGGCCGTCCGTGGTGGTGCCGCGCAGGGCCTGCCAGTGGGCCAGCACGGCGGCCAGCAGGGCTTCGGCCTCGGCGCGTTCTGCCTCCGTCAGGGCGGGCAATGCATGGGAAAACGGTGTGTCCGGCGGGAGGCCGAGCAGCAGCTTGACGAAGGGCAGCTCGAATTCGAGGGCCGTTGTGCCGCTGGCCAGCCCGTGCAGCAGCGCAGCGGCGCGTGGCAGCACGGCCTTTGGCAAGGGCCCACGGTGACCGGCGGGGATCAGCCCGACCGCCTCGAACAGGCGTGGCAGATAGGGATGCAACAGCACCAGTCCGGCCTGGGGCACAAGCTGGCCGGCCGGGGCGCTGCTGGCCGGGCGTTGATCGAAGCGTGGCGTGGCTGCGGCCGGCTCTGCATCCTGCGGGCGTGTCTGGGTGTTGCGGGATGGGGACTGAGCAGGGCTGGCGCGGTCTGCCGTCCTGTCGTCGGCGAGTGCGGCGGGCTGCATTGGCGCAGCCGGGTGGGGCGGCGTGTCTTTCAGCAGGTCGAGGACGGCTTGCCAGTGGGGTTCTGCGCTGCGGGTGGCGAACAAGGCCGTGAGCCAGGCGCGGGCGACGGGCCGCCAGGGGTGATGGCGGTCATCGGTGGCGGGCTCGCCTTCCAGCGTCCAGGCCAGCCACAGGGCCTGGGCATGGAGGCTGTCGCCGTCGTCCAGCTGGGCAGTGGCGGCGAGCAGGGCTTGCAGCGCCCGGCTGAGCGGATGCCGTGGGACGGTGGCCGCGTGGGCGTCGACCACCTGCCGTCGCCGGGCCGCCGGCAGCAGGGCCAGCCAGCGGCTCAGCCCGCCAAGCCGCTCGGCGCGGGGCAGGGCCTGGATGTCGGGCGGCAGGCAGCCGAGGCTGGCCCAGGCCAGCGCGGCTTCGGTCAGCAGGGCGCGCAGCTGTTCTTCGGGCAGGCCGGCCAGCGACCAATCCGGGCTGCCGCGGCGCAGATAGCTGGCGAGGCCGGCCTGGGCGTGCACGGCTGCCGCCGAAACCTGGGTGGGAGGGAGCTCCAGCGTGTCGTCGTGGCTGATGGCATCGGATGCTTGCAGGCTGTCGCTGGTGGGCGTGTCGAGGCGCCGGGCCAGTTCGCGCAGGGTTGGCACTGGCAGGGGAAGCGGCTCGCCGCCCAGATCGAGGATTGCCGTGTGCAATGAATGGCCGTGGCCGGCCTCTTCATCGACGTGGGCGAGGGCCGTTCGCACGGCTTCGCGCAATTCGTCGGGGGCGTTGTGCAGCCAGGCCAGCAGCAGCGGCGCGGTGTCGGCGGGGCTGGATTCGTCCACCTCGGTCGGGGTGTCTTCCCACGAGGAGGGCGTCGACTCAGGCGTCGGAACGGGGGGGCTGTCCTCGGCGGCGGGTGTTGCGGTGTGCGGCCAGGCCAGTCCGGCCAGGGCCTCGTCGGCGGCTGCCGCGACCTGGGCCGGCAGGGCGTCTGGATCGAAGGCCGGGTCGAGTCGCAGCTGCAGTTCAAGGCGCTCCAGGCGGACCACCCGGTCGTCGGGACTGTGGGCCGACAGGCGTTCGGCGAGGGCCGCGAGTACGGGGTCGGCGGCGTCCCGCAGCACGCCGCGCAGCGCGAAGGCCGCCGCCGGCGTGGGGGCCCGCGCCTGCCACAGCAGGCGGCGGATGCGGTGCGGGAAGGGTGTGCTCATGGCGGCTCCCGGGCTTCAGCGCTTCAGGCGGTTGAGGTTCTGCAGGTTGCTGATCAGCACCGCCTGGGCCGGCACCGCGGCGCTGCCCTTGAGGGCCTCCAGCTTGTTGCCCAGATTGGCGGCGACGGCCGCGTCGGTCACGTATACCGTGCTGTTGGCCAGCACCGAGGCCACGCCGGCGGCAGCGCCGGAGGAGGTGTCCACCTTCTGCGTGACGACCCGGGTGGTGGTGTCGGCGACTGCCTCGCCCAGTTCCGTCTGGGCCTTGGTGAGCATGGCCTGGGCCTGCGCGCGGCTGTCCTCCGGCAGGTTGCCCTGGCTGACCAGGTCCACCAGGCTCTGCACCTGCTGGCGCTTGTACTCCACGTCCTTGACCATCTGGTCGAGCACCACGTCGCCGGTGGCCACGCCCTTCAGGCCGATGGTGCCGGCGGCGGTGGCGTCCTTGGTGCTGAAGGCGCCCTTGACGAGGCCTTCCACGTTGGCGGTCTGGGTTTCGAGCTTGGCCCGGATGTCGGTCTGCACGGCCTTCAGGTCGGCGGCGAGGGCTTCCCGCGCGGCGTCGAACTTGCTGCCGACGACGCTGCCGACCAGCGTGCTGACGACCAGGTCCACCGGCCTGACGACCTTGATCGGGATGACGTCGATCGGCGGCCGGCGCAGCGGCGGGCGCGGCAGTGGCGGCTCGACGGGTTCGGTCTCGTCCACTTCGGCGCAGGGGTAAGCCAGGGTGAAATCGGCGACGACCCGGCCACTGTCGTCGTAGGCCAGCACGAAGCAGCCGCCGCGCCACACGCCGCCCAGGTGGTCGAGGCCCGGGTTGTCGGTGGCGAAGCGGGCCAGCAGCAGCTTGTCGTCGGCCTTGTCGTCCTTGGCCTTGATGAGGTTGTCCAGCCAGTCCAGCCAGATCGGGTGGGTGGTCTGGATCAGGGAGTCCACCGGCGACACGAAGTCGCTGCGCGACAGCTTGCCCAGGTTGACCCGTGCGGTGCCGACGGTGCGCAGGGTTTCGGCGATGCCGTTGTTCCAGCGGGTGGCGTCGGTGCTGGCCCGGTAGGCGCTGTAGGTGGGCTGGTCGAGGGCCGGCTTGGCGGTGCCGGCCAGGCTGCTGACGGCGCTGCGGGCCTGGGTGGCGGCGGCGAGGACCGACACGCCCTCGTCGGTCTGGTCGGGGATGTCCTTGCTGTCGATGGCAGTCTTCAGCTTGTCCAGGTACTGGCCGGAGAAGGTGTCGCTCTCGTCGAGGCGCAGGGATACGTCCTGGCGCAGCAGGTAGTGGAAGCGGTGCAGGTCGGTGTAACGGATGCCGGGGCGGATCTTGATCAGCTCCTTGCGGTTATGCACCAGCACCGCGTGGACCTCGAAGGGCAGGTTGCGGGCGGCGATGAGTTTCTGCAACTCGCCGCGTACCTGGTCGACCGGCCTGCCGAGATGGCCTTCAACGCGGAAAAACTCGTGGGCGGCGATGCTGCCGGCCAGTGGATCGAGGGCGCGGGGGCTGCCCTGGTATTCGGCGGCCCGGTAGCCCAGGTTGTGATTGCCGAGGCGGCGGGCGGCGAGGCGCGGGTTCCACGCGGCGTTCATCGCGGCGCGGTAGTACCAGGGGATCGCGCGTTCGCCGAGGGGCCGGTCTTCGCCGTGGCTGGGGGTGACGCGCAGCACGGTGTCGGTGGGTGGCGCGTAGTTGGCGATCAGCTGGTCGAAGCGGGCCAGCAGCAGCTTGAGTTCGGTGGCGGTGCCGCGGCTGCAGCAATCGGCGGCAGCCGGGTAGAAGGCGGTGCGGGCGTCGTCGGGGGCATCCAGCGCGCCGGCCGCCAGGTGCTTGGGAAAGGCCAGCGGGAGCGGGCCGGCGGGCAGCGCGTCTGCATCCAGCAGCGCGTCGCGGATGGCGTTCCAGGCTTCGCAGAGGTCCTTCAGGAAATCGTGGAAGGGCAGTACCGCGCTGGCCGGGGTGTCCTGCTGGCGCTGCAGCGTGGCGATCCAGTCGGCGACGGGATTGCGCCGGAACACCGCGGCAAGCACACCGGGGAAGTTCTCGGCGAAATTCTTCAGGGCGTCCACCAGGCCGGCCAGGGTCTTGCCGGCGGCGTCCCGGTAGCGGGCGATCAGCACTTCGGCGGTGGCCAGGTCGCTGCCCAGCTGCGGCCGCCAGGCGATCAGCTCGGGCAGCTCGCGGGCCCGTTCGGCCAGCGTCAGCGGGCCGGCGGCCAGGTTGGCGGCGGTGCTGCGGCTGGCCAGCAGTACGCGCAGGCGCTGCTGGCGTTCGCGGCCGAGGTTGTCGCAGTCGGCGCCGGTGCACAGGTCGGGATCGCTGACGGTGGTCTCCGCCAGCAGGATCACCGCCTGGCCTGCCAGCGCGCCAGCCGTGAGCGGCACGCCGAGGGGGTCGTCGCCGGAGGTCAGCTCGCCGCTGATCAGCAGCACGCCGCTGGCCATATCGAAGAAAGGCTCGTAGCGCGGCGCGGTGGCGTCATAAGGGCGCAGGCGCGGATAGGTGGTGGCGTCGTCGATGCGCACCAGGTCGCCGTCGCAGGTGAGGCCGAGGCCGGCGCCGATGGTCACGCTGGCGCCGTCGCTGCTCACCGCGAAGCCGGCGACGATGCCGGCGCCAACGAGCGTGACGCGGGACAGGCGGTCCTGCTGGTCGAGCCAGCTGGTGACTTCGTTGAGCTGGGTGTGGGTGAGGACCTGGTCGCGCTCGAAGACGGCGTACTGGCTGGCGAGGGGCGCGGCGAGACTTTGCAGGACCTTGATCGGATCAGCCATGGTCCGTCTCCTGGTTGATGACGTGGTCGGGGGCGCTGCCGAGGGCGGTGCTGCCGAGGACGAAGGGCGGCTTGGGCGATTCGGCGAAGCAGTCGAACAGGGTGCGCTGCGGGTAGATGTTCTTCATTGTCGTGAGGGCGTCGATCAGCGCCTGCAACTTGGCTTGCCGGTCGGCGCTGGTGACGCCGGCGTGCAGGGACAGCCAGTCCCGGTAGGCGAGCTCGAAGCGGGCCATGTCGTCGGCGTTCACCCAGCAGATCTTGGGCAGCAGGTGGGCCGGCACTTCGCTGCGGATCACGTGCTCGGCGAAGTTGCGGAAATCCATCTGCTGGAAACGCCCGGCGTAGGCCGGCAGCACGATCTGCAGGCGCCAGGAATAAGGATCGGCATCGGCACAGTCGCTGCAATCGCCGTCCACGCAGATCGGTAGCAGCGGGTCGTCCTCCTGACTGGGGCGCAGCAGCAGGTTCTCGATGACGTACAGGCCTTCGCCGCTGTAGTGGTCGCGCAGGTAGTCGGCCAGGTCGGCGATCACGCTGCGGGCCGCCGCCTCGCTGGGAAAGCCCTCGACACGCCGCGCCAGCAGGTGGCCGTCGGCGTCGACGACGCTGAAGTAGAAGCGCTGGTCGCTGCCCTGGATGATGCGGTAGTGCTGGTCGTCGGCCTGCTGGCCGCGGGTGATCGCGGCGATCATGCGGGCGCGGGCGTCCTCGCGGGTGGCGAAGTTGGCGGTGGACGACAGCAGGATCTTGTTGTCGCTGGCGCGGAAGATGCGGAAGCGGAATTCGTCGCCGGGGGTGGTGTCGATCTCGGCGTAGGTCTCGTAGGACACCGCGCCGAGGTTGCGGCGGCTGAAGTCGGCGATGCCCAGCAGGCGCGCCAGGCGCTTCTCGAGGCCGCTGACGTTGAGGCTGTTCCACAGGTCGGTTGGGCCGTCGAGGCTCTGGTCGTAGGCGCCGGCGCGGTTGGCGGACAGTTCGGCGGCGTCGGCCAGGAAGGCGCACTTGTCGGCGATCACCTCGTCGTCGGTGTGGGCGAAGGCGGAGGCCATCGCTGCGGCGTACTCGGAGAAGTCCTCGCCGAGGCGGGCCAGCAGGTGGTCGAGCAGGCGGTGCTGGCGGGTGGCTGCCTCGGCCGGCGTCTCCTGCAGGTTGGCGAGCAGCGTCGGGGTGACGTCGGCGGCATACACCCGGTCGTGGCCGACGATGCTGTCCACGGTCTGAGTGGCCAGCACGTGGGCGTCGTCGGGCAGGCCGTCGAAGCGGTCGGCGGTGGCGGTGAGCTCGGCCGGTGCCACCGACAGCAGGCGGGCGGCCTGGGCGAGCTGGGCCAGGTCGTTGGCGATCTGCTGGTCGAAGAAGGTGAGGTAGGCCTTCAGCTGCAGCACCTGGGCTTGGCGCTGGGCGTCCGGGTTGCCGGCCAGACCGGCCGGGCCGAGGCCGTAGAGGGGCGGGAAGTCGAGCTGCAGCGAGCGGTAGGCGGCGAGGTCGCGCCAGCGCCCGTCGGGCACCGGCAGGTCTTCGGCGCGGGGCGTTTCGACGGCCTGGCGGGCGGCTTCGAGCAGCGCGTCGAGGCGCTGGCGCACGGCGGTGGGCATCTGAGCGACGTTCCAGCCGGCCACCGGCAGGCCGCGCTTGCGGAACACCAGCCGGCCGGCCGGCGTCTCGCCGTCGGTATCGATGGCCAGTCGCGGCAGGTGGCCGGCCGTGACCGGCACCCGCCAGCGGTTGGGCACCGGCAGCGGGTTGCCGTTGCCGTCAAGGGGGTTGAGGACGATGTCGCTGATCGCGCGCACGCCGGGCACGTCCATCAGCACGCCGATCAGGTCGGACAGGCGTAGCTCGGCGGGTAGCTCGGAGGCCGCCAGGTCGGCCTCGTCGATGAAGCCGTCCTGCAGCGCCGGGCCGTCGAAGATGTCGTCCACGCCGCGCGGGCGGCCGTCGGCTAGTGGGCGGGCGCGCATCTGGGCCAGGCTGTAGCTGGGCACCGGCGGGGCGATGGCCTGGGCGGCGGCGAACAGCAGGCCGGCGGCGACCTCGGTGACGTCGGCGGTGGCCTCCAGGTCCAGTTCGGCGCACAGGGCGAATCTCTCCGTCGGCACCGGCTCGATGGCGACGAAGTCCTCGCACAGGTTGCGCTTGGCCTCCAGCGTGGCGCGTACCGTGCGCAGTACCGGCTCGCGCTCGGCCTGGGTGTTCACCGCGTCCATGAAATCGATGGCGACCCGGTACAGGCCGCGGATGCGCACTTCCCGGTAGTGGCTGTGGGCCGGCACGCTACGGCTGAGCCGCCGTTGCAGCAGGTCGGCGTACAGGGGCGGCGCGTCGGCGGGCATGACCCAGGCGTTCTTTACGCCGGGCAGGTCGATCAGCTGCTTGCGCCAGTCGAGGGCGGTCAGCGGACGCGTCGGCAACACCCGGCGGGCCCGGTGGAAGCGGTCGGCCAGGGCGAGTGGCGAGTCGGGCGGCGGGGTCAGCAGGTCTTCCAGTGGCAGCTCGGCCCGGTAGCCCAGCTCGGACTGGGCCCAGGTGACCAGTTCGAGGATGGTGATGCCGGGGTCGTGCAGGTTGTGGTCGGTCCACGTGGCGCCGGCGAGGCGGCGCAGCAGGTCCAGCCCCTCGTCGTAGAGGGCCTGGGCGTTGCGGCCGGCGGGCTCGGGGGCGCGCGGCAACGTGGGCGGTATGGACAGAGGGGGGGCCATCAGCTCACCTCGGCGATCAGGTGTTCGGGCGCGGATACGAGGATCACGTCAGGCGCGTCGGGGGCCAGCTCGGGCCGGTCTTCGGCCGGGCGGTCGGCGAAGCACAGGCGGAAGTCGGTGACGTAATCCACCCACGGCAGGCCTTCGACGAAATCCACCAGCGCCGAGCGCAGCACGCGGCCGCCGAATTCGAGGGCCGCGCCGGCGTCGAAGGCCCACGGCGACAGGGCACGCAGCAGGGCCTGGTTGATCTGCGCGCGGTAGTAGCTGAAGGCGTAGCCGGGCCGCATGGCGACCTTGAAATCCACCTGCACGGCCCGGTAGGCCGGGTTGCGCACGGCCAGCGTGGCGGCGTCCAGCCCCATCGGCGCGCGGGCCAGCAGGAAGGTCTTGATCCGCTCCAGGGTGTCCAGGTCCACCCGCGGCTGTAGCGGGTCCACCGCATTGCGGTTGCGCAGGTCCGGCACCACCACCATGCGCACGTGGCCGGGGGCCAGCCACGACGTGTCGCTGGCGTGGGGGATGCACTTGATGCGGTCTACCGCCGGGAAGGCCTGCAGCACCAGGCGCTCGTAGTCCCAGCGGGCGATGGCCCGGTTGCGGTGGCGCAGGCGCTCGGCGGCGCGGCGGGCCAGTGCGGCGGCGTCTTCCTGCAGCGCGCCACCGAAGGACGCGTAGGGCTGGCTAACTGCTTTCAGTGTCGGCGCCGGTGCCACGAAGCGCGCGATGCTGCCAGCCGGTAGCGCGCTGGTCAGGTGACTGGCAGCGTTGGCGTGATCCTCGAAGACCGCCTCGAGGGCGTTGGCATGCACGCCGACCAGGCGGCAGGCGGCTTCCGGTTGAGCAGCGATGGCGGCCCGCAGCCAGATCAGGCCGGCCGGCAGGCGGGTGTTGTCGGTGGTGGCGTCGGTGGGCAGCACCACGTTGACGAGGCCGCTGGCGCGCAGCTCGCGGCTGGTGTCGAGGGTCAGCTCGGCGCCGCTGGCGAGGGGCCGCCAGGCGTTGTCGGCGAGCACCGCCCAGCTCAGGCGCTGGGCGTTGGCAAGGGGATCGGCGCTGCCCTCGGCGACCTGGAACAGCAGGCTCAGCGGGTCGCCCGGGGCGAGGCCGGACAGGCCGATGAGCAGCTCGCCGGCGTCCCGGTGCGGCGGCAGCAGCGGGACGGGGCTGGCGCTCAGCCACGGGTGGCGGCCGCTGAGCCAGGCGTGCTCCCGCGACACGCCGAAGGCGTCCACGTGGAAGAACTCCACTTCGGCGTTGGCGAAGCTGACGTCGCTGTCGTCGTCCACCCGGCTCGGCCCGGCGTCGGCCTGGTAGGACAGGCTGATCTCCTGGGCCTTGGGCGTCCACGGTTCGCCGAGGATCACCTTCGGTGTGGCCAGCAGGCCGGCGACGGCCTCGCTGCGCCAGGCGGCGTGAAGCAGGTCGGTATCCAGCGCCAGGGTGATGAAGCCGGTCCGCGGCGCGGTGGCGGCCGGCGCATCGGAGGCCACGCCGCGGCGCAGGCGCAGGAAGCCGGCCTCCCGGCGGGCATAGGCGCTGCCGGCGCGGGCGAAGGCTTCGTAGACGGTGATCCAGCGGTAGGGGCGGGGCAGGCCGGCGCGGCTGGCGGCGCTCAGGTCGAGCGTCACGCGGCCGCCGGCGGCCGGGGCCAGGCTGACCCGCCCGGCCGGATGGGTGCCGCCGGCATCGGCCCATTCCGCCTGGGCCCACACGCCGCTGGCCAGGCTGCTCTGGCCCGAATAGTTGGTGTACAGCGCGCTCAGCGCAGCTTGGGTGGTCGGCGCACCCTGCCAGCCGATCTGCAGGCTGAGGGCCGACAGGCGCTTGCCGAGTGCTTCCGCGCAGCCCACGTAGAAGCGCGTGCCGACGCCGGGCTGCGGGCCGAAGGGCAGGAAGGCCTTCTTCGGATCGAGCTGGCCGAAATCGCTTTCGAGGGCCAGCGCGCGCAGGCCGTCCGCCTTCACGCCAATGCGTGCCCGGCGCAGCTTGAGGCCGGCGAGGCGGCCGAAGGCGGCGGAGCCTTCTTTGAGCATCAGCTGGAGTACCGGCAGCCCGGCCGGAAAGGCCTGCTGGTGGAGTGCCGGGCTGGCGTCGACGATGGCCGGCTGGGTGGTGTCGATGCGCAGGCTGAAGGCCCAGCTGGCGGCGGCCAGCGAGGAGTCGGCGCGGGCGATGGGGAAGGGGCCGAGCCAGCCTTTGGGGCCGGACAGGCGTGCCTCGAAGGCGTCGGCGAGCAGCTCGCCGCTGTGCGTGGCGGTATCGATGCCGTCCAGTTCCAGACTGACGTCGATCTGCCGGCTGCCTTCGGCAAGGCGCAGCACCGCCGATGCGAGGGCAAAGCCGATCGGCGCGTCGGGCAGCGCGACTTCATCGCCCCGGCGTACGCCGAAGGGATGCCAGCTCGGCGGGTCGGTGGTGAGCGGGGCGCCGAGGCCGTTGGCGGAATCGGCCACCGGCGCGAAGCGCAGCCGGCCGTCGCTGCCGAGGGCGACGCTGCGCAGGCTGGCGATGCGTGCCTGGGTGGCGACCATCGGGCGGACCGGCCGATAGAACAGCGGCTGCTGGCGGGCGTCCTTGCCGGCGGCCAGCAGCGCGTCGGTGCCGATCTCCAGCGCAGCGGCGCCCTTCTTCAGCTCGACCAGCACATGCACCCGGTCGGCCACCGGCGGGCGCGGTGCAAAGCCGAGCACCGTCTGCATCTGGAAATCCAGGTGCTTGCGGGTGAAGTCGTTGAGCAGCGCGCGCGGGCGGGCGGCGACCTGGAAGGCGGCGACCAGCAGCGCCAGGTGCGGCGGCAGCGCGCCGTCGTTGCCATCGGCCAGCGCGGCGAGGCGGGCCTGGTAGGCGGCGTCGCTCTCGCCGGCCGCCTGTTGCGGCAGGAAGTCGCGCCAGTCGCCGGACGGCAGCTGCGGGTCGGAGCCGTAGTAGTTGAGATAGCCGGCCAGCGCGGCAGCGGCGCGCAGCAGACCGCCCACGTTGCGTTCATCGAGGGGCGCCGAGGCCGGATCGAGATGCGGGTCGAGGCGGTCCGCCTGGCGGGTGCCGGCGGCGGCGATGAGGGCGGCGAGGATCTCGTGCCGGGCCATGCTCGCTTACCCCCGGCGGACGGCGCGCAGCGCTTCGCTGGCCTCGCCCTGGTAGAAGGGGAAGACCAGGTTGAAGCGCGAGTTGGTGCTGCGCACCCGGTAGTCGAGGCGGATCGTCAGCACGCCTTCCATCAGCCGGCTGTCGTCGATGTCCAGCGCCTCGACGCGGATGCGCGGCTCGTACACCAGCACGGTGGTGAGGATACGGTCCTTGAGCACGCTGGCGACGGTGGTGCTGAGGGGCTCGAACATCAGCTCGTGCATGTCCAGCCCGTACTTGGGCTGCAGGAAGCGCTCGCCCGGCGCGGTGCCGAACAGGATGTGCAGGCTGGCCTGGATGTCGGCTTCGTCCTCGGTCATGCGCACGCTGCCGTTGGCGAAGCTCGGCGGGAAGGACCAGCCGCGGCCGAGGAAGGAGGGCGTGTCGCTCATGGCGGGCTCCTCAGCCGATCTGCACCGTCGGTTCGCCGATGGCCGGGCTGGCGCCGCAGCCGCAGCTGTCGCCGACCCGCAGGGCCGGCTTGCCGCCAATCAGCACCGTGGCGCTGCCAGCCACGAAGGGGGTGACCGGCGGGTGCGGCGGCGGGATCACGCAGCTGTGCAGGTCGCCGAGCACGGCGGCGGGCATGCCGCCGATCAGTACGGTGGGTACGCCGGGGCCGGTGACGGTGCCGCCATGGACGCTCAGATCGGTGACGCGGGCTGCATTGGGCATGGTGTCCTCGGGCGTGCGTTCAGTTGATCTGCACCAGCGAACCCTTGAGCTTGGCGATGGCCGGCGTGGTGGCTTCCAGCCCGCCGCTGCCTTCGAGCTTGAGGGCGGCGCCGGCCTTGATGTCGAGGGCCGCGGCAGTCTTTATCTCGCCGGCTGCGCCGATGTCGAGCTTGGTGTCGGTGCCAGTCTTGATATTGAGGGCCTTGGCGCTCTCGACGGTGATGCCGTTGCTGTCGAGCTTGATGCTGTTGCCGTTCTTGTCCTTCAGCAGCACCGAGCCCTGGTCGTCGTCGAAGATGAGCTGCTGCTCGGCCGGGGTGGTGATGGTCAGCACCACCTTGTCGTCGTTGATGTGCAGCTTGATGCCGCTGCGGCTGACGAAGACTTTCTCGTGGTTGTCGTTGCTCGGTGTCAGCGGCGCGGCCTTGGCGCTGCTGTGGAGCATGCCGAGGATCACCGCGGCGCGTGGGTCGTCGTCGAGGAAGCCGACGACCACCTCGTCGCCGATCTCCGGGCGGATCATCACGCCGCGCTGGTCGCCCGCATCGCCGGCCGCGACCCGCGCCCACACGCCGTCGCTGGCCGGATCGACGAGGGGCAGGCGCACGCGCACGCGGAACTCGTTTTCCGGGTCCTCGTTGTCGGTGACCACGCCGATCTGCAGGCCGTGGGCCGGCGCCAGCAGGCTGGTGCTGCGGCGGGCTTCGAGGCGTTCCCGGCGGGCTGGGTCTTCCGGCACGCCGCCGAACTGCAGGTGGGTGCGCCAGCCCAGCACGGTGTCCATCTCGTGGCGCACGCCGGTGACCAGCACCTTGCCGCTGAAATGCTGGCCGACGCCGGCCAGCTCGACCACGTCACCGGGCTGGACCTGGCCGAGGCCGATGCACATTGCACGGCCGCTGACCTGGTCGAGGCGGGCGTGGGCGAAGCGGGCGTCGGCAGCAGCGGTGGCCTCGGCGTCGGGCAGCATCGCGTGGCGCAGTTCGAGGGCGTCCACGCCCATCGCGGCGGCGAGGTCGTCGGGCTTCAGGTCGCCGGGGCCGCTAAAGGACGGCGGGCTGGCGTCGAGGGTGTGGACGGCCTGGTCGGCGGCGCTCCAGGTCAGCGTCTTGACGGCCTGGGTCTGCTGGCGGGCGTCCACCTCGGCATCGAATTCGAGCAGCGTGGCGCCGTAGTTGAGGCTCGCCACGGCGGCGGCGCTGGCATCCGGTGCGCGGGTTTCCAGGTCGGCGCCGCGGGTCAGCACCAGCTGGCCGTTGGCCTGGGCGCGGGTGACGAGGAAGTCCCAGTCCGTGCAGTCGCACTGGACCAGGTGCTTGTGGCTGACCGTGGTGCTGGCAGCCGTCATGTTGATGCCGGCGTCGGAGCACAGCTGGCCGATCACGTCGCCGTCGGTCATGTCCAGGTAGGTGGCACCGTGGCGCTTGAGGCTCATCTTGGTGGCGGCGTGGCGGCATTCGACGATCAGCTGCGGCGGCGAGCCCTCGCGCACCTTGAGGCGCTGGCGTACCACCAGGCCCTTGAACAGCAGGTCGGGCTGGTTGCCGGCGCCGGCCAGCACCTCGACCTCGGCGCCGGGGGCGAACAGCGCGTCGTTGCTGAGCGGGAAGTCGCCGCCGGAGGCGCTGCCGTCCTGGTAGGCGAGGCGCGCGAAGGCGATGTGGTTGGCGGTGTTCACCACGCTCACCGACAGCAGCTGGTGGCTGCGGGGCACGGGGCTGCCGCCCACCTTGATGGTGAACTCCCGGTGTTCCGCGGCGATGGGGAGGGTGCGGGCGGGGGAAATTTCATTTCTCCAGGGGCGGGAAGACCACGCGCGTGCCCGCCGGCAGCTGGCGGAATCCGTCCAGGCCGTTGGCCCGCGCCACGCCGGGGGCGTAGCGCGGGTCGCCGTAGATGGCGGTGCACAGCGCGGCGAGGGTTTCGCCGGCGTGCACGATGCGCACGTGGGTCAGGTCGGGGGACGCGTCCTGGGCCAGCGCGACGCGGGTCTGGTCGTCCGAGTTGTCGGTGAAGACGGCGGTGATCACCGCCCTCAGCGGCACGCCGCTGGGCTTGAAGAGCTTGTAGACGATGGACGCGCTCTTGAGGACGCAGCGCTTCACCTGGATGCGGCCCCACATCACCTTGAGATAGTTGGGGCGGTGGATGTCGCCGTTGTAGCCGGTAACGGTCTGGAAGGATTCGACCTTCTGCTGCACGTCGAGGGGCCGCCCGTTGGCGCCGGTGCCGTCGAGGAAGAACACCAGGTTGAGGTCGCCCGGTTTGACCTTCTTGAAGTCCATGCGGCTGCCGGTGGTGCCGCTGCCCTGGCCGCTGTCGTACTCCATCTCGTAGGCGAGGGTGATCTCGGCCGGGTTCACGTAGGCCTCGAAGCTGCCGATGGCGGCGCCGCTGTAGTCGGCCTTGGTGTAGGCCTCGATGCGCAGGCGCTCGAGCTGTCCGCGTTCCGGCATGGCTCAGGGCTCCTGTTGCTGGCGCAGGATCTCCAGCACCTGGGCGACGCATTCGGCGATCAGGGCCTGCTTGTCGAGCTGTGCCGGCGGCGGGCTGGCCGCACCGCCGGAGTCGGCGTTGCTGACTTCCACCGAGATCACCACTTCATCGACGATGATGGGCATGACGGACTCCGTTTCAGGACTTGTCCACGGTGAAGTACTGGTAGGCCAGCTGCAGGCTCTCGACGACGATGGCGTTGGCGCTGGCGGACAGGTCGCTGACCGACCACTTCACCGGCCAGGCGCCGACCAGGTGCCAGGTGACGAGCGGCTCGTGCTTGTCGTTGAGCAGCTTGACGTCCACGTTCTTGGGCTTGATGTCGAGGTTCTCGATGCCGTCGCGGATCCACTCCCAGATCGCCGAATCCTTCAGCAGGCCGCGCTTGAGGACCAGGTCGGGGTACTTGCTGCGCACCGGGTAGCGCTGGATGTAGCGGTTCTCGCCGCCTTCCGGCACCTCCTCGGTGGCCACCTCCAGGGACAGGCCGCCCACGTCAGTGAAGCGCACGTCGTCATCGACGGCACGGGCAAGACCGAGGACTTCCACCTTGAAATGGAATCCGACGGGGGGCGTGTACATGGCGGGGCCTCAGCGGCGTGGTCCGGTCGCGCTCACTCGTTCTGCAGTTCGAGGCCTTCGTGGGCCAGCTCGATGGACTCGATGGCCACCTCGTTGGCGCTGGCCTTGAGCTGCGGACCCTCGACCTTGACCGGGAAGGCGTTGTGCACCTTCCACACCATCACCGGCTCGTGGCTTTCGTTGAGCAGGCTGACGGTGAGGTCGCGGCGCTCGACGGTGTTGAGCTTGATCGTCGACAGCCACTTGAAGAAGTCGTTGTCCGACTTGACGATGCCGCGCTTGAGGGTGACGTTGCTGAACTTGCGCAGCCCCGGCATCTTGATCGACGAGTACTCGGGGAAGGAGCCGTCGCGGTACTCGATGGCCTGGTTTTCCTGGGTCAGGCCGGTGACCTCGGAAAAGCCGATGCGGGTGCCGCCCCACTGGACGGTGAAGTGGAAGACGGGCAGGGGATACTGGGCAGGCATGTCGGTTCCTTTCGCATTCGGTGGCGGGATGCGGGCGGGCCGGGGCGCCGCGTCTCAGGCGGTTGCGGCCCCGGCGGTGCCGGTCAGGACGTCTGGAGCTTGTGGTAGAACTTGAGAATGATGAATTCGGCCGGACGGACCACCGCCATGCCGATTTCCACGTACATGCGACCCTCCAGGATGTCCTGGCTGCTCATCGTGGTGCCGAGCCCGCAGCGCACGAAGAAGGCGTCCTTGGTGGTCGAGCCGGCGAGTGCGCCTTCGCGCCATTTCTGCGTGAGGTAGCTCTCGATCATGCCGCGCACCTTGACCCAGGTGTTGGCGTCGTTGGGCTCGAAAACAGCCCAGTAGGTGGATTTCTTGACCGATTCCTCGACCATGTTGAAGAAGCGCCGTACCGAGATGTAGCGCCATTCGTTGTCGTTGCCGGCCAGCGTGCGGGCGCCCCAGATCAGGGTGCCCTTGCCGACAAAGCTGCGGATCGCGTTGATGGACTTGCCGGCGGTAGCGTCCACGTTGAGGTTGTCGGTGTCGTCGCTGTCCAGCGCGTAGGTGGGGGCGATGACGCCGGTGAGACTGACGTTGGCCGGGGCTTTCCAGACCCCGCGCTGGTTGTCCACCAGCGCGTAGATGCCGGCGATGGCGCCGGACGGCGGGCACACGGTGAGGGTGTTGTTCACGCCGCGCACGATGTCCCGGTAGGTGGCGAAGCTGTCGAGCAGGTTGGCCTCGGTGTTGGCGGCGTAGGCGGCGGCCGCGTCGTCGAGGTTGGCCAGCGCCGACGACAGGGTGCCAAAGATGCGCTGGATTGCCGCCTGGGCGCTGGCCAGGCGGGCCGCGTCGTCGGCGCCGCTGATCGCGGTGGTGGAGGCGGCTGGCGCGTCGGCGGCGAACAGGGTTGCCCAGCCGGCGGTGGTGAGGGCGCCGATGGCGGTGTACTGGGCGACATAGGCGGCGTCGAGCTTGCCGTCGAGTTCCCGTTCGAGGGCGATCAGCTCGGTCATTGCCGGGATGAAGCTGTGGGTGATGGCCCGCCCGGCGTCGCCTTTCAGGCCCGCATGGGTGAAGGCGCCGGCGCCGCTGGCCATGCCGTCCACCAGCGGAGCGATCTTGTAGACGAAGGCGAACAGGTCCTGCATGTGGGTGGCGTCGGGCGTGCCCAGGTAGGCCAGCAGGGTGGTGCCGAAGGTGTCCGAGATGGCCTTGTCGGCGCCGCCGCTGACGGTGGCGCGGCGGGCCGGCAGGCCGGCCAGGTCGGCCAGGGCCTGGTCGAGGCCCTGCAGCAGCGCCAGCACGCCGGCGTCGCCGGTGAGGGCGTTCAGCGTCACCGCGACGCCGCCTTTTTTCAGCTTGCTCTTGATGTCGGCGTAGCCGACGTTCTTCGGGTAGTTGAGCTTCAGCCAGGGGGCGTAGGCGGCGCCGTACTTGAGGCTGTTGATGCCGATGCGGTTGCGCAGCTCGTCCACCACGGTGCCGTGGCTGGTCTTGTCGGTGGCGAGGCGGGTGTCAAGCACGGCGACCCGGTCGCCGAGCTTGCCGCACTGGTTGAGGGCCGCCATCTGCACGGCGGCCAGGTCGTCGGCGGGTAGGCCGGCGGCGTCGGGGAAGAGCAGGATGGTTGGTTCGTCCACCGTCGCGATGCGCGCCAGGCCGGCGATCAGTTGGGTCTTGTCCACCGCGTCGGTGTGCTTGCCGACCGAGCAGATCCAGGCCTTGCCGCCGCCGTTGTCGAAGAACAGGCGCAGGCTGTCGTAGAGGTACTTGGTGTTGGTGGCGGCCAGCGTGGCGCTGACGAAGCGGTTGCCGGCGTCGAGGTCCACGTGGTCGAGATCCAGTTCGGGCGCGCCGCCGAACAGGGTCTCGAACTCGAGCAGTGAGGTGATGCGCGTCGGCACGTTCTTCAGGTCGCCGGCGGTGAGGCGGGCGGCCTTGGCGGTGTAGCCGACGAAGGCGGGCACCGCGGTCTCCACCTCGGCGACCGAGGGGGGAAACACCGAAATCTCTTCGACGTACACATCGGGCGTGCGGTAGGTGGGCATGGCGGCTTCGCTCCTCTCCTAGGTTTTTTATCTCAGGTGGACGACGAACTGGGCGTCACTGCGTTCGGCGCCGGGTTGCGGCAGGTTGCCGATGAGCACCTCGCCGTTGCGATGCAGCTCGAATCCGTGGGGCCCCGCGGCGCGCCGGGCGACCGGGGTCTGGGCTTCGAAGAGCACGATCTTGCGGGTTCCGCCCGGGTCGAGCAGGGCCGGGGCGAGCCGGTCGCCACCGAAGGGCGGCAGCAGGCGGTTGAAGGCGACCGGCGGGCGGCCGTCGCCGGCGGCGCCGTGGTCTTCCACCCGGATGCTGGCAAAGTCCGCCTCGCTGGCCGGCTTGACTACCACGTAGTAGCGCAGCACCGCGTTGCGTGCGCTGAAGGCCAGCGTGAAGGCTTGGCCATTGGCGACGTGGCCAGCACTGGCGGTGAGGCTCAGCACGCCCCACGGCGGTTCTGCGGCGAGGCCGGCGTCGATGAGCAGGCGGCGGCTGGCGGTCAGTCCGCCGGCGGCACGCTCGCTGACGACGAACTCGCCCGCGTCGGCGCTGCGGAAGACCCAGCTGGCGTCCGCTGGGCCGAGGCGGGCGCTGGCCAGCGGTGTGCCGTCCGGGCGGGTGATGGTCAGCTCCAGCGGGCGGGCGGTCAGGCGCGGCGCGATGGTTGGCGCGGGGCCGGCCAGCTCGACGCCGCGGGGCGCCGCATCGATGGCATTGGCCGCGACTTCGTTGGCGAACAGCAGCGTCTCGCCAGGCGGCAGGGCGGGCAACTGGGTGTACCGCGTGAAGCTCGGGCTGCGTGGCGCGAGGCCGAACAGCAGGCGGCGCCCGACGCACTCGCCGAGCGGGTTGCCGTCATCGTCCACGGCGATCAGCACGTGCAGCACGCCGTCGCGCTCGCGTACCTGCGCCTGCATGCCGGCCAGCGCGGCGCGGGTGGCCGGTGGCACCACGAAGGCCAGGTCGTCGCAGGGGCCGCCACGGAAATCATGGTTGACGGCCACCATCCACAGGCGGCGGAAGGCGCTGTTCATCGCAGGCCTGCGTGGGTGTGGATGTCGAGGATCGGCGTGCCGGTGGCGCCGGGCTCCTGGTCCTGCAGGACCAGCATGCGGATGCGGTAGACCATTGACGGCAGGTGCTTGGCGCCGAGACAGGTCCACATCTGGTTGGTCTGCTCGGGGCCGTAATTGACCAACTCGATGGCCAGGCGGTCGACGCCGGGCGGCAGCGCCGGATAGTCGCTTGGCGTGAACAGCGGGTGGGCCTGGAAGAAGGTCAGCAGCAGGGACAGCTGGCGCAGACCTTCGCTGTAGGTGGTGAAGCTGGCGGCGAAGAGAACGACCAGGTTGATCGCCAAAGGCGGCGGCAAGGTCACGCTGCGTCCGTCCACGATGACTTGCTGCGGAACCTGGGCGCGGGCGTGGCGTTCTTCCTCGATCTGGAAGAGGGTCAGGCGGACGCTGTCCTTGGTTGCCTGCCAGTTGCCTTTGTCATCGACCAGGGCGCCGAGTTCGACCTTGCCGAAATCGGAGTTGAGCCGCCGTTGCAGGTAGGCATTGGCCTCGTCGACCAGGAACTTGAGCGAAACATCGATCATCGTCGCATCCCCCCTCCCTTTCCGGCGGGGCGATCTATGCCGTCCCTATGCCAAGAGCGAAGCCCTCTTACGCCTTCACTATGGCATCTGTGATAAAAATCACAATGTCTTTATGCGAATTCCAAGCGATTTTCTGCCATGCGGGGTGTGGGGCGCCGTGTCGGCGGGGAGGTGCGCCAGATGGTCAGTCTGTCAGGCGGCTGCCGCGTTTGCGTGTACCGATGCCGGCCATCGCCGCCAGTCCGCGGCTGCCGTGGGCGTGACAGATTGCACAGGCGAGGGCGTCGGCGGCGTCCGATGACGGAGCACCTTCAAGGGCGAGCAGGCGCTGGACCATGTGGCTGACCTGCTCCTTGGCCGCCTTGCCGTGGCCGACGACGGCCTGCTTGACCTGCAGCGCGGTGTATTCGGCCACCGGCAGGTCGCACGACACGGCACCGCAGATCGCCGCGCCGCGGGCCTGGCCGAGGAGCAGGGTGGACTGGGGATTGACGTTGACGAAGATGATTTCCACCGCCGCCTGGTCGGGCTTGTAGGTGGCGATCACCTCGCGGATGCCGTCGAGGATGATCTTCAGGCGTTCCGGCAGGCTGCCTTCGCCGGTCTTGATGCAGCCGCTGGCGACGTAACGCAGCTGGCTGCCGAGGGTGTCGATGAGGCCGAAGCCGGTGCTGCGCAGGCCCGGGTCGATGCCGAGGATGCGCGTCGCGACGTTGGCCGAGGCGGAGGGGCCGTTGATCCTCACTTGCGGGCCAGCCACACGCCGAAAACGGTCAGCCCCATGCCGGCCAGGGCCAGGCCGGTGAGCGTCTCGCCGAAAGCGGCCCAGGCGATCAGCGCGGTGGTGGGCGGCGTCAGGTAGAACAGGCTGGCCACGTTCACCGCGCTGCCGCTCCTGATCAGCAGGTTGAGCAGGCTGATCGCGCCGACCGATAGCACCAGCACCAGCCACAGCAGCGCGAAGACAAATTGGGCGCTCCAGTCGATGTGCATCGTCTCGGTCTGGCTGGCGATCAGCAGCGACAGGGCGAGGGTGGGCAGGAACTGGATTACCGCGCCGGTGCGCAGGTCGAAGGCCGGGCAGAAGCGCTTCTGGTACAGCGTTCCGGCGGTGATGCCGAGGAGGGCGACGATGGCTGGCAGCAGCATGGCCGCCAGCTCGGGCGTGCCGGCCGCAGCGGCCACCTTGTGCGCGACCACCAGCCCGACGCCCCCGAAGCCCAGCGCCAGGCCGGCCCACTGGCGCGGCAACACCTTCTCGCCGAGCAGCGCGCCGGCGCCGAGGGCGGTGAGCAGCGGCTGCAGGCCGACCACCAGCGCGGTGATGCCGGCCGGCAGGCCGTGGCGGATGGCGGTGAACACCCCACCCAGATAGACCGCATGGACCAGCACCCCGCTGACGCCAATGTGCAGCCACTGGCGTGGCTCCCGCGGCCACGGCGCACGGGTGGCGAGGGCGAACAGGCCCATCAGTAGGGTCACCAGCCCATAGCGGGCGCACAGGAAACTGAGGGGTTCGGCGTAGGGCAGGCCGTACTTGGCACCGATGAAACCGGTGCTCCACAGCACGACGAACAGCAGCGGGTACAGGCGCGTCATTGCTGCCCGTGCTTGCTGCGGTAGATGCGGGTGGCAGCGGAGACGATGATCTGCGCGTCCTGCGCCGGGATGCCCGGCAATTGTTCGCGCAGCACGCGGTAGGCCAGGTGTTCGAGGGTCTGGCCATTCCAGGCATTGGCCGGATCGAAGAAGGGTTCGATGAGGACGTAGGCCTTGTCGACGAGCTCGCGCAGGCTGAGGTTCTTGCGGCGTTCGACAGGGGTGTTCATGACGGGCTCCTGGGGTATCGGCGGGGAAGGCAGGCAGGCCCCGATGATACCCCAGGCGCTTCAGGGGCCGGACCCGGACGCGGGCGGCGGTGCCCAGCGGGTCCGGGGTACCAGCTTGGCGCTGGCCGGGTCGTCGATGTAGTGAGGCGACATGATCTGTACGCCGTATTCGTTGAAGACGTCCTGGATGTGGGCGTGCAGGTGGCTGAGCACTTCAGCGCGGGGGCTGGGACCGGAGGGGCTGGCCTGCACGACCAGGCAGTATTCGGGATAGAAGTCCGACAGGGCGGTCTGGAAGACCCGCGGGGCGGGCTGCCGCAGGACACCCGGTGTGCGCAGGGCCGCTTCGACCAGCAGGGCTTCTACCTGGCGCCACGGGGTGTCGTAGCCGATGCTGACCGTCGTGTCGAGTGCGAAGCTGGCACCGTCGGCGGTACGTGAGTAGTTATGGGTTGCGCTGCCGACGATCAGCGAATTGGGTAGCGTGATCTCGGCCCCGCGGCCGGTGCGCAGGCGAGTGGTGAACAGGTTGAGGGCCACGATGGTGCCTTCGTGTTCGCCGATGCGCACGTATTCGCCACTGCGCAGGGTGCGTGAATACATCAGGATGAGACCGCTGGCGCCCTGGCCGACGATGCTGGAGGCTCCCAGCGAGACCATCAGGCCGATCAGCACCGACATGCCTTTGAAGGCCTCGGTCTGGGCGCCGGGCAGGTAGGGGTAAGCCATCACCAGCGCGAAGACCCAGATCATGAGGTTGGCGATCTTGCGGGTTGGTTCGACGGTGTCCCGGTCGAGCCAGCCGATGTGGTTGCCGCTGCTGCTGACGTGGTCGAAAAGGGGCTTGAGCAGGCCGACCACGCCGCGGGCGAGCAGGAACATCAGCGCGGCGACGAGCAGGTTGGGCAACGTGGTGAGAATGCCATCGGCAAAACCGGCGGCGATGCCCAGGAAGTAGCCGTTGAGCCGTTCGCCCCAGGCACGGGTATAGGGGAAGCGGGCCAGCACCTGGCCCAGCCAGGCATAGACGAGCACCGCAAACAGGAGCCCGTAGAGGGCGCTCACCAGTCTCCGTACGATGGCCAGGACGCGGTCGCGGCGGATCAGTTCAGTGCCGGCCAGGGTCAGGCGCTCGGCCTGGCGCGACACGGCGGCAAGGAGGTGTGCGCCGACCCAGCGGTGCAGGCGGGTGAGGCCGGCCAGCAGGGCCAGCGCGACCGCACTTTCCAGCACAGCGAGGCTCAGCCCCTTGAGCAGGGCTTCGCTGTCGCGGCTTTCGCGCGATTCGGCGATGACCCGGCGCAGTCGGGCCACGGTAGCGTCGGTGAGGGCGGCAAGGGTCTGGCCGGCCAGTCGGTCGGCATCGTCCTCGGTGAGCACGAAGGCCATCTGGCCACCGACCAGGACGATGTTGCCCAATTCGGTGGGGCGGATGCTCACGGTGTCGTCGCCGCCGCGCTGCAGCAGTTCGGCGAGGTTGTTTTCGCCGCGCCTGGCGCGCTGCTGGGGCGTGGCGCCCAGCAGGCTGCCGCGGAAGCGCACCACCGGGCGGTTGAGCAGGACCAGGTCGGCACTCTCATCCTCCGTGGGCGTAGCGGTGATCGTCCGGCTCGACGGCTCTGCTGCACCGGCTGGCGCCACGGTGACGGAGAGGGCCATGACGAAGCTGAACAGCATGAGTCGTGGCATGACGGCGAACAGTCGGAGGCGCCCCATGTTTGGTCTCCCGTGGGCCTGGTGGGTCGTGATGTCCGCTACTCTGGCCCGGGGGGGCGTGTCTGGCAAGTTACGCCATGACTTATGGGTGTGCCGTCGCTGTCAGGGGGCGCCGCCCGTCTGGCGGCTCTAATATTGAGGTTTAAGTGCCGTGGGAGGCGGTCCAATGCGTTACTGGCTGATGAAGTCCGAACCGGACGATGTGTCCATCGACGATTTGCAGAAACGGCCGGAGCAGACCGTGCCGTGGTACGGCGTGCGCAATTACCAGGCGCGCAATTTCATGCGCGACGGCATGCAGATCGGCGATGGTGTGCTGTTCTACCACTCCGGCTGCGCCGAGCCGGGCATTGCCGGCATCGCGCGGGTGGCCAGCACGGCCTACCCGGACGCGACCCAGTTCGATCCGGCGAGCCGCTATTACGACCCCAAGGCCACGCCGGAGGCGCCGCGCTGGCTGCATGTGGACGTGCAGTTCGTGCGCAAGACGCGGCTTTTGGGTTTGCCCGAGTTGCGCCGCCAACCGGAACTGGAGAACATGCGCGTCCTCGCCCGCGGCAACCGGCTGTCGATCACCCCGGTGGAGCCGGCCGAGTGGCGTTTCATCGTCGGGCAACTGCTCGGCGCGACGGATCTGACGGACTGAATCGAACAATGGGAATCGAATGGCTGCTGGCCTACCTGGCCCTTGGGGCCGGTGTCGGCTTTTTTGCGGGACTGCTTGGCGTGGGCGGCGGCGGCATCATGGTGCCGATGCTGACGACGCTGTTTGCTGCCCAGGGTTTTCCGCGCGAGCATCTGGTGCATGTGGCCCTCGGCACCTCGATGGCGGCCATCGTGATCACCTCCATCTCCAGCCTGCGCGCCCACCACGCCCATGGCGCGGTGCGCTGGGACATCGTGAAGGGCATCACCCCGGGCGTGCTGGCCGGCACCTTCGGAGGCACCTTCATTGCGTCGCGGGTGGCGACGGCGCCGCTGGCGATCTTCTTCGGCTGCTTCATGGCCTACGTGTCGGTGCAGATGATCCTCAACGTTAAGCCCAAGCCGTCCCGCGAGCTGCCGGGGCCAGCAGGGCTGGCCGGGGTCGGCGGGGTGATCGGCGGGATCTCGGCGCTGGTGGCGATCGGCGGCGGCTCCCTGTCGGTGCCGTTCATGACCTGGTGCAACGTGAAGATGCAGAACGCCATCGGCACCTCGGCGGCGATCGGCCTGCCGATCGCGCTGGCCGGTGCGCTGGGCTACCTGATCAACGGCTGGGGAGCCCCGGGCCTGCCGGAATGGACGGTCGGCTTCGTCAATCTGCCGGCGCTGGTGCTGGTGAGCCTGGTGTCCACCTTCACCGCCCCGATCGGCGCCGGCCTGGCCCACCGCCTGCCGGTGGCGACGTTGAAGAAGATCTTCGCGGGCCTGCTGGTGCTGCTGTCGCTGAAAATGCTGCACACGGTGCTTGGATAAGCATGCGTCGCGCTCGACCCGTGGGGGCGAATGAATTCTCCCCCACAAGGGGCAGCCTCCGGCAGGGCTAGGAACCGCTGCCGGCCAGCTTCTCGTAGGGGCGAATTCATTCGCCCGGGTATCCGGATCAGCCGAAGAAGCGTTTCAATGAGCGGCTGAACCAGCCTTCCGGGGCCTTTTCCTCGGTGAGGGCTTTCATCTGCGGGCGGACCGCGGCGACGTAGGCGTGGTCGTCATGGCGGATGTGGCTGAACAGCCAGCGGTGCAGCAGGCTGTGCAGCTCGTGGGAAATGTCCTCCCCCTTCTTCAGACGCTCGTGGAAGCCGCTGACCCGCCGCACGAAGAGTTCGTGCACCTTCTTGTGGCCGCGCACGAACTCGTAGCCGGCGTCCTCGATCAGGCATTCCTCGAAGGCGAAGTGGGACAGGGTGTATTCCACCAGGTCGTCCACCACCGCGATCACGCCGAGGCGGTCGGCGTGCTGCCGGGCGTCGTGCAGGCGGTTGATGAAGTCCATGATCTGCTTGTGCTGGTTGTCGATCTCCAGGATGCCGGTGTCCAGGTCGGGAGACCACGAGAGGTATGCCATTTTTTTCCTTGTACTGACGCACGATGCCAATGGCTATCTGCCGTCCGGCGCAAGGGCGGCATGGGCGCGCGGGGCGTCGTGCGGGGAGAGTCTGCTGGGGTTACCGGGTGGTATGTTAATCGCCTATGCCCTAGGCGTCACAGACAATGTGCAAGGAAAGTTTCCCGGGGCGGGTGGCTGGCCGTGGCGGAGGGAGGGCGCCACGGCAGGGCGCGGGCTCAGCGTCCCTTGAAAACGGGCGCGCGCTTGGCGAGGAAGGCGGTCAGGCCCTCTTGGTAATCCTCGGTGGCAAGGAAATCGAAGGCGGCACGCTTTTCCGCATCGTCGAGGGGGCGGCCCTGCATCAGACGATGTACCCACTGTTTGTGCCAGCGCGCCACCAGCGGTGCGCCCTTGAGGATGCGTTCGGCGGTGGCGAGGGCCTCCTTTTCCACTTCCCCGTCGTCCACCACGCGGGTCAGCAGGCCTTTGGCGAGTGCTTCGTGGGCGTTCAGGATCCGGCCTTCGAGGAGGATCTCGAGCAGTACCGCCGGGCCGACCAGTTCGAGCAGGCCGGCCATCTCGCCGGGATACATCGAGAAGCCGAGCTTATTGATCGGCGCACCGAAGCGGCTCGATTCACCGGCGATGCGGATGTCGCAGCAGCCGGCGATCTCCAGGCCACCGCCGACGCAGGCGCCGCGGATCATCGCCACTGTGGGCACCGGGCAGGCGCGCACCGCGTCGAGGGCCGCGGCGACCAGTTCCTCATGGTAGTGCAGGGCATCGTCCACCGTTGCGCGGACGGTAATGAATTCCTCTATGTCACCGCCGGCTGCGAAGGCCTTTTCACCAGCGCCGCGCAGGATCACGCAGCGCACGTCGGGATCTGCATTGACGGCCGTCATGCTCGCGTGCAGGCCACGCCACATGCCGGCATCGACGGCATTGAGCTTGTCGGGGTTGGAGAGGATCAGGGTGGCGACGCCGCCATCCTGGCTGAAGAGGATTTCACCGGGCATTGGGGTTTCCGTAGTGGGGCGGAAAGTTTGTGTTGCAGTGCGCAAAAAACCCGCCGTACGTTGTGGTATGGAGTCATATATATGTTATATCATCGCATCGGGCGAAGTAATGGCGCGGCTTCGTCCACCAGGGCGCCACACTAAAAAGCTATACCGATCGCCGCATTACAACACCAACAGGCAGATCGCGCCGCATCCACTGACGTTCTCTAGGGAGGGAATTCATGTCGAGCACTTCATCTCAACGTGCGGTTTACGCGCGTATCCGGAGCAACCCGCGCTTCGCCGAGCTGGTCTCGAAGCGCCAGGGCTTTGCCACGCTGCTGTCGGTGATCGTTCTGACGATCTTCTACGGCTTCTTCATGGTGGTGGCCTTCACGCCCAGCGTGATCGGTCAGCGCCTGTCCGAAGGCTCCTATGTGACGGTCGGCATTGCCGCCGAACTGTTCATGTTCATTTTTTTCTGGGTGTTGACTGCCGTTTACGTAAAGCGCGCGAACGGTGAGTTTGACGACATCACCACCGAAATCATCCGCGATGCCGCCAAGGAGGTGAAGTGATGTTGGCCCGTCTGAACGTTCTACTGCTGGGCCTGCTGGCGCCGGCCCTGTCCTTCGCCGGTGACGCGATTTCCGCCACCGAGAAGCAGCCCCTCAACCTGCACGCGATCGCGATGTTCGTGGTCTTCGTCGGGATGACCCTCGGCATCACCAAGTGGGCGGCCGGCCGCACCAAGTCGGCGGCGGATTTCTACACCGCCGGTGGCGGCATCACCGGTTTCCAGAACGGCCTGGCGATCGCCGGTGACTACATGTCCGCGGCAACCCTGCTGGGTCTTACCGCGATGGTGTATGGCAAGGGCGTCGATGGCTACATCTATATGATCGCCTTCTTCGCCGGCTGGCCCATCATCCTGTTCCTGATGGCTGAGCGCCTGCGTAACCTGGGCAAGTTCACCTTCGCCGACATCACCTCCTACCGCCTCAACCAGAGCAAGGTGCGGACGATGGCGGCGGTGTCCTCGCTGACCGTGGTGTGTTTCTACCTGGTGGCCCAGATGGTCGGCGCCGGTCAGCTGATCAAGCTGCTGTTCGGCCTCGACTACACCATTGCGCTGTTCGTGGTCGGTGCGCTGATGATGGTCTATGTGACCTTCGGCGGCATGGTCGCCACCACCTGGGTGCAGATCATCAAGGCTTGCATGCTGCTGGCCGGCGGTACGCTGGTGATGATCCTCGCCATGTCCCAGTTCGGCTTCAGCTTCGAGACCCTGATGAGCAAGGCCATCTCGGTGCATAGCCTGGGCGAGAAGATCCTGTTCCCGGGCTCCCTGCTGCCGGATCCGGTCACTGCGCTGTCTCTGGGCCTCGGTCTCATGTTCGGCACCGCCGGTCTGCCGCACATCCTGATGCGCTTCTTCACCGTGACCAACGCCAAGGAAGCCCGTAAGTCGGTGCTCTACGCGTCCGGTTTCGTTGCCTACTTCTTCAACGTGATCCTGCTGATGGGCTTCGCGGCGATCATCATCGTCGGCCAGAACCCCGAGTTCTTCGAGGGCGGCAATATCGGTGGCAAGATCATCGGCGGCGGCAACATGGTGGCGATGCACCTGGCCAAGGCGGTCGGCGGCAACCTGCTGCTGGGCTTCCTGTCGGCAGTGGCCTTCGCCACCATCCTGGCGGTGGTGTCCGGCCTGGCGCTGGCTGGTGCGGCGGCGATCTCCCACGACATCTACGCCCGCGTGATCCGTCAGGGCAAGGCTACCGAGACCGAGGAGCTGCGCGTTTCCAAGCTGTCTTCCGTGGCCTTGGGCATCGTGGCGATCGTCCTCGGCATCGCCTTCGAAAAGATGAACGTGGCCTTCATGGTCGCGCTGGCCTTCGGTATCGCCGCTTCCGCCAACTTCCCGGTGCTGATCCTCTCCATGTACTGGAAGGGGCTGACCACCCGCGGTGCGGTGGTCGGCGGTTACTCCGGCCTCGTCGCGGCGGTGCTGTTCGTGCTGTTCTCCAAGTCCGTGTGGGTCACCGTGCTGGGTAACGCCCAGGCCCTGTTCCCGTACGACCAGCCGGCCCTGTTCTCCATGCCGCTGGCCTTCCTGGTGACGATCATCATCTCCAAGCTCGACAACAGCGCCGAGGCTCAAGCCGAACGCGCCCAGTTCGACGACCAGTACGTGCGTGCCCAGACCGGTTTCGGTGCTGCTGAAGCTAGCGCCCACTGATGCCGTTGCGCCCTGCGGGGCGCCGGGCTGAAACGAAAAACCCCCGCTCGGGCTCGTCCGGTCGGGGGTTTTTCCATTGCGGGCCGTGGTGAGCACGGAAGCTGCACGGAGGGTTCTGCCGGGCTGCGGGAGAGCAGCAGAAATAGCAGGGAACTGTGTGCGGGGTGTGGGCAGGCCCTGGTGGGTTAGCCCGGTACGGACCTGCTCAGGCGGGTTTGTCCCGGTGGGCGAGTTTGGCGAGGGCTGCGCGGCCGCTGGAGATGTGTTCGCGCATGGCCAGCTCGGTGGCCATTACGTCGCGCCGGTTAAGGGCGTCGAGGATGGTCCGGTGCTCGGCCAACGACTGTTCCAGGCGACCCTCGATGAACAGGGAGTGATGGCGCGACAGCTTGATGACCTTGCGCAGGTCGGTGATGGCCTGGGTCAGCCAGCGGTTGTCGGCAATCAGCTGGACTTCCTGGTGGAAGGCCTGATTGGCCTCGAAGAAGCCGTCGATATCGTTGGCTGCTGCTGCCCGTTCGAGGTCCTGGTGGATGGCCGCCAGGCGCTTCAGATCGGCTTCGCTGGCCTTGTGTACGGTGTTGACCGCGCACTGCCCCTCAAGCAGGGCCAGGACAGTGAAGATCTCGTCCAGGTCGCGCTCGGAAATCTCCGTCACGTAGCAGCCACGGCGCGGCTTGAGTGTCACCAGGCCCTCGGCTGCGAGCACCTTCAAAGCTTCACGAAGCGGAGTACGTGAAATGCCATACTGGCTTGCCAGCGCCTGCTCATCCACCCAGGTGCCGGGCGGCAGTTCGTGGGAGAAGATGCGCTGGCGCAGGCGTTCCGCGACTTCCTGATACAGGGCGAGGGGGGCGATCCGGCCGGCATTCATGGGTTCGGTCGAAAGTTTCGGCAGTGTGTTGTCAGCAGTTGTTGCATCCATAATTATGGATAAAGTATTATCTACAAGATAGCAAGTCAAGCTCTCGCGCAGGATGTAACCCTTGTGCGGGTCCGCCGCTTAACGGCAGGTGGGCCTCAAAAAACAGAGGGAGGGAGAAAACTTCCCTGCGCGGGACACGGCAGCCGGCCGTGACCAGGGGTCACGGCCGGTACTGGCGTCACTAATTACCAAGGGTTGCATCAAGCAGCCCAGCTACGTGAGGGTAGAAAAGCCATGGCGAACAACACCGAACCGACCTTCCCGCAACCTGATCTGGCCGCCTGGAACAAGGCCGCCGCCAAGTCGGCCCCCGAAGGCGATGTCGCCAAGCTGAACTGGGTGACGCCGGAAGGCATCACGGTCAAGCCGCTGTACACCGCGGCCGACCTCGAAGGCCTCAAGTACACCAACACGCTGCCGGGTTTCGAGCCCTTCCTGCGCGGTCCCCAGGCCACCATGTACGCAGCCCGTCCGTGGACCATCCGCCAGTACGCCGGCTTCTCCACCGCCGAGGCTTCCAATGCCTTCTATCGCAAGGCGCTGGCTGCCGGCGGCCAGGGTGTGTCCGTGGCCTTCGATCTGGCCACCCACCGTGGCTACGACTCCGATAATCCCCGCGTGGTCGGTGACGTCGGCAAGGCCGGTGTGGCGATCGACTCCGTCGAGGACATGAAGATCCTCTTCAACGAGATCCCCCTCGACAAGATTTCCGTTTCCATGACCATGAACGGTGCCGTGCTGCCGATCCTGGCCGGCTACATCGTGGCCGCCGAGGAGCAGGGCGTCTCGCAGGACAAGCTGTCCGGGACCATCCAGAACGACATCCTCAAGGAGTTCATGGTCCGCAACACCTACATCTACCCGCCGACGCCGTCGATGAAGATCATCGCCGACATCTTCCAGTACACGTCGGCGCACATGCCCAAGTTCAACAGCATCTCGATCTCGGGCTATCACATCCAGGAAGCGGGCGCCAACCAGGCGATCGAGCTCGCCTTCACGCTCGCCGACGGCCTGGAATACGTGCGCACCGGCATCAAGTCCGGCATGGACGTCGACACCTTCGCCGGCCGCCTGTCCTTCTTCTGGGCGGTGGGCATGAACTTCTACCTCGAGATCGCCAAGATGCGCGCCGCGCGCATGCTGTGGTGGCGTCTCATGAAGCAGTTCAATCCGAAGAGCCAGAAGTCCATGATGCTGCGGACCCACAGCCAGACCTCCGGTTGGTCGCTCACCGAGCAGGATCCGTACAACAACGTCGTGCGTACCACCATCGAAGCGATGGCGGCGGTGTTCGGCGGTACCCAGTCCCTGCACACCAACGCGCTCGACGAAGCCATCGCGCTGCCGACCGAGTTCTCGGCGCGTATCGCCCGTAACACCCAGCTGATCATCCAGGAAGAAACCCACATCACCAACGTCATCGATCCGTGGGCCGGCTCCTACATGATGGAAAAGCTGACCCAGGACATGGCCGACAAGGCCTGGGCGCTGATCGAAGAGATCGAAGCGATGGGCGGCATGACCAAGGCCGTCGAGTCCGGCTGGGCCAAGATGAAGGTCGAGGAGTGCGCCGCCGAGAAGCAGGCCCGCATCGACTCCGGCAAGGACGTCATCGTCGGCGTCAACAAGTACAAGCTGGCCAAGGAAGACCCGATCGACATTCTCGACATCGACAACCACGTCGTGCGTGAAGCCCAGATCGAGCGCCTGGCGCGCATCCGCGCCACCCGCGACCAGGCCGCCGTTGATGCGGCGCTGGCCGCGCTGACCGAATCCGCCAAGACCGGCGAAGGCAACCTGCTCGACCTGACCGTCAAGGCGATCCGTCTGCGTGCCACCGTCGGCGAAGTGTCGGACGCGCTGGAAGTGGTCTTCGGCCGCTATCGTGCCAATCCGCAGGCCGTCACCGGCATCTATAACTCGGTGGTCGAGGGCAATGAAGACTGGCAGGCCCTGAAGGCCGACATCGACGCCTTCGTCGCCGAGGAAGGCCGCCGTCCGCGCATCATGATCGCCAAGCTCGGCCAGGACGGTCATGACCGCGGCGCCAAGGTGGTGGCATCCGCCTTTGCCGACCTGGGCTTTGATATCGACATCGGACCGCTCTTCCAGACCCCTGAAGAAGCCGCCCGCCACGCTATCGAGAACGACGTGCATGCGGTCGGTTGTTCTAGCCTCGCCGCCGGCCACAAGACCCTCGTGCCGGCCGTCATCAAGGCCCTCAAGGCGCAGGGCGCCGACGACATCATCACCTTCGTCGGTGGCGTGATACCGGCTCAGGACTACGACGCGCTGTACCAGGCTGGTGCGGCCGGCATCTTCGGACCGGGTACTCCGATTCCGACCGCCGCCCGTGAAGTGCTGAAGCAGATCCGCGCCGCCCGCAAGGCCTGATCCGCGACCGAAAGTCCGCAAGTGCGCCGGCCTTGGCCGGCGCACAGGTCATTATCGAGCCCATGAACATGCCCGCCGATCTTCCGCAACGGGATGCCGCCGACCAGGCCCTGGTTGATGGTGTCCTCAAGCACCAGCTGCGCCCGCTGGCCAAGACGATCACGCTGATCGAGTCCCAGCGTGCGGATCACAAGCAGCGCGCCCGCAATGTGCTGGAAGGCCTGCTGCCGCACACCGGCAAGTCGATGCGCGTCGGTATCTCAGGGGTGCCTGGCGTCGGCAAGTCCACCTTCATCGAGGCCCTCGGCCTGTATCTCATCGAGCAGGGCCATAAGGTGGCGGTGCTGGCGGTGGACCCGTCTTCCAGCGTCACCGGCGGGTCCATCCTCGGCGACAAAACCCGCATGGAGTTGTTGTCCCAGCGCACCGAGGCCTTCATTCGCCCCAGTCCGTCGGCCGGCAGCCTCGGCGGTGTGGCCGAGAAGACCCGCGAGGCGATGCTGGTCTGCGAGGCCGCCGGCTTCGACGTGATCATCATCGAGACCGTTGGCGTCGGCCAGTCCGAGACCGCGGTGGCCGGCATGACCGACATCTTCTGTCTGCTGCAGCTGCCCAACGCCGGCGACGACCTGCAGGCGATCAAGAAGGGGATCATGGAGATCGCCGACCTGATCGTCATCAACAAGGCCGACATCAACCCGCAGGCGGCCAATATCGCGCGCGGTCAGATCAAGAGCGCACTGGGCATGTTGCGCCATGCCTCGCCCAACTGGACGCCGCCGGTACTGATGCTCTCCGCGTTGCAGAAGCAGGGCATCGCCGAATTCTGGAATACCATTAATGATTACCGCTCTGCCATGAAACGGAGCGGGGAGTTCGATGCCCGCCGGTGCCAACAGGCCCGCGCGTGGATGTGGGAACTCATCGACCAGGGCCTGCGTGCCCGGTTTGCAAGTCATGACCGGGTGCAACAGGACCTGCCCGGTTTGCAAGCGGCCGTCGAGGCCGGCCAGACGACGCCCTCCGCCGCCGCCTTGCGGCTGCTGGGCTATCTGGGCTGAATAAATACATCCCGATTTTTGACTGGAGGCTGTAAATGCACGACATCATCCACCAGCTGGAAAAGAAGCGCGAAGCGGCCCGCCTCGGTGGCGGCCAAAAGCGTATCGACAGCCAGCACAAGAAGGGCAAGCTGACGGCCCGTGAACGTATCGAGCTGCTGCTCGACCCGGATTCCTTCGAGGAATGGGATATGTTCAAGGAGCACCGTTGCGTCGACTTCGGCATGAACGAAGCCGAAAAGACCCCGGGTGACGGTGTGGTCGTCGGTTACGGCACCATCAATGGCCGCCTGGTCTTCGTGTTCTCCCAGGACTTCACGGTGTTCGGCGGCTCCCTGTCCGAAACCCACGCCGAGAAGATCTGCAAGGTGATGGACCAGGCCATGAAGGTCGGCGCCCCGGTGATCGGCCTCAACGACTCGGGCGGCGCCCGTATCCAGGAAGGCGTGGCCTCCCTCGGCGGCTATGCTGACGTGTTCCAGCGCAACGTGATGGCCTCCGGCGTCGTGCCGCAGATCTCCATGATCATGGGTCCCTGTGCCGGTGGCGCGGTGTACTCCCCGTCGATGACCGACTTCATCTTCATGGTGAAGGATTCGTCCTACATGTTCGTGACCGGTCCGGAAGTCGTGAAGACCGTGACCCACGAGGACGTTACCGCTGAGGAGCTGGGCGGTGCGATCACCCACACCAGCAAGTCCGGCGTGGCCGACCTGGCTTTCGAGAACGATGTCGAGGCGCTGTCCATGCTGCGCCGCTTCATGAACTTCCTGCCGGCCAACAACCGGGAGCTGCCTCCCGTCACGCCGACCAACGACCCGGTCGCCCGTTACGACTACTCCCTCGACACCCTGGTGCCGGACAACGCCAACAAGCCGTATGACATGAAGGAACTGATCGTCAAGGTTGTCGACGACAGCGACTTCTTCGAGCTGCAGCCCGACTACGCCAAGAACATCATCATCGGATTCGGCCGCATCGACGGCAGCCCGGTGGGCATCGTTGCCAACCAGCCGCTGGTGCTGGCCGGCTGCCTGGACATCAAGAGCTCCATCAAGGCCGCGCGCTTCGTGCGCTTCTGCGATGCCTTCAACATCCCGGTGATCACCTTCGTCGACGTGCCCGGCTTCATGCCCGGCACGGCGCAGGAGTACGGCGGCATCATCAAGCATGGCGCCAAGCTGCTCTACGCCTACGCCGAGTGCACCGTGCCGAAGGTTACCGTGATCACCCGCAAGGCCTACGGTGGCGCTTACGACGTGATGTCCTCCAAGCACCTGCGCGGCGACGTGAACCTCGCCTGGCCGTCCGCCGAAATCGCGGTGATGGGCCCGAAGGGCGCCGTGGAGATCATCTTCCGCGAAGAGAAGAACGATCCCGCCAAGCTCGCCGAGCGTGAAGCCGAGTACAAGGAAAAGTTCGCCAACCCGTTCGTGGCCAGTGCCCGCGGCTTCATCGACGACGTCATCATGCCGCACGCCACCCGCAAGCGGATCGCCCGCTCGCTGGCGATGCTGAAGGACAAGCAGCTCGATAACCCGTGGCGCAAGCACGGCAACATTCCGCTGTGATCGCCGAGGACGCCCAAGACATGTTTACCAAGATCCTGATTGCAAACCGCGGCGAAATCGCCTGCCGCGTCATCAAGACTGCCCGCAAGATGGGCATCAAGACCGTCGCCGTCTATTCCGAGGCCGACAAGGACGCCCTGTTCGTGGACCTGGCCGACGAGGCCGTGTGCATCGGACCGGCGGCTTCCAAGGAGTCCTACCTAGTCGCCGACAAGATCATCGCCGCCTGCAAGCAGACCGGTGCTGAAGCGGTGCACCCCGGCTATGGCTTCCTGTCCGAGAACGCCGAGTTCTCGCGCCGCCTGGAAGAAGAAGGCATCAAGTTCATCGGTCCGAAGCACTACTCCATCGCCAAGATGGG